>NZ_JAUBOY010000103.1:0-5732 GCF_036700465.1 Microcoleus sp. T3_A4
TTTTTTGGCATAGGGGGTTTGGCGTCCCTGTGAATCGGCTGCCCTTAATTATAACTAATTATCCGAACCTGATATTACCGATTGCGGCCGCGCAACAGTCACAGCACTACAACTAAACAATAATATTGCTGTTAGTGTCAGGCGTCAGTGGGTTAGTGCTGGATGGCATCCGCCAACAGATTCAAGTATTTCATAACCGATCCCATTTCTAGTAGCGCGGTTTACGGACATGAGGCTGTTATAACTTTAGCGTTAATTAAGGTAAAAATCCGATCTAGTTCTAGTAAGCTGGCTAATTCTACAACCTCTTCTGAAGTTAAAAGATTAGCCTTTTGTCGGTCGGCTAGTTCTTCTAATCGGGTTTGCAGGTTTTCCGTAAATTTGAATAAGTAAAGATTTCTGACTTTCTGAAGCGAAATATCACGATCGATCCAGTAGGAAGGTTGTACCATAAGTTCAGCTATCATGGTGATTCAATTACTCCAATTACTACATGGATAGTCTTGATTATATCATGAGAACGAAAGGATTACTTTAGAAAGAGCCGACCTACTTAGGCACGGCGCGATCGAAGAAACCGGGTTTTTTACCCAATCTGTCTGCTAAAACAAATTATTGCAAAAAACCCGGTTTCTGACCCTACAGTGCTTAAATCCTGCTAACTTGACTTAGTTGTTTTCTTGGCTGTTGTCGCAGTCGCCGTCTTTTTAGCAGTGGTTTTCTTCGCCGCAGTCTCCGTCTTTTTAGCAGTGGTTTTCTTCGCCGCAGTCTTCTTCGTGGCAGTTTCCGATTTCGCCACAGTTGTCTTTGTTGACTTCTTCGACTTGCTGCTAGATTTTCCGCCGCCCGCTGCTTCCTTTGCTGCTAACAAATCCAGTGCTTTTTGTAAGGTGAAATTCTCCACAGATTCATCCTTCGACAAAGAAGCATTGATATCGCCGTGTTTCACATAGGGGCCGTAGCGGCCATCGTAAACATTGATCAATTCTCCCGACTCTGGATGCGCGCCCAATTCCTTCAAAGGTGTAGCTGATTTGCTGCGACCGCGGGCGGCTTTCGGCTGCGATAATAACTCTAAAGCCCGATCGAGCTCGATCGTCAAAACATCATCCGGCGGTTTGATCGATCGATAATCTTTCCCCACCTTACCCTGGTCATGCACCACATAAGGCCCGTACATCCCCAAATTAGCTTGCACCTTCGCCCCCGTCTCCGGGTGAGTGCCCAGCAACCGAGGTAAAGTCAACAAACTCACCGCCATATCCAGCGTCACGCTGTCCTTATCCGTCCCCTTCGGTAAAGAAGCCCGCTTCGGTTTCTTGTTCGTTTCCGAAACTTCCCCTAACTGAACGTATGGCCCATAACTGCCAATGAGCACATAAATCGGTTCCCCAGTTTCCGGGTGAAGACCTAATTTTTCCGGGCCTTCGGTTTTTTGCTTTAACAGAAACTCCACTTGTTCCGGGTCTAAATCTGCCGGCGTCAAATCTTGGGGAATCGATGCTTTTACCAAGCCTTCTTCGCTTTCAGATTCTAGGTATGCGCCGAATTTGCCGATGCAAACTTTGGCGGTGAGATTCTCCAACACCACAGTTCGGGCAACTTTCGCATCAATCTGACTTTCCTGTTCCTTAACTTGGGTTGCAAGTCCCGTTTCCCCTGTATAAAACTTTTGCAAATACGGCAGCCATTTCGCCTCCCCGGTGGCAATTTCATCGAGGGTTTGTTCCATTCGGGAAGTAAAACCGGTGTCTACTAAATCGGGAAAATGTGTTTCCAATAAAGTCGTGACGGCGAAAGCGGTGAATGTCGGAATTAGGGCATTAGCTATTAATTTCGCATATCCGCGATCGACAATTGTCCCGATAATACTCGCGTATGTACTCGGACGGCCCACACCTTCGCTTTCCAGCATTTTGACCAGAGAAGCTTCCGTATAGCGGGCGGGAGGTTGAGTTTCGTGCCCTATCGCCTCTAAATCCTTACAATTAGGTTTATCCCCCACCTTCAGCGCCGGCAAAATCACCTCTTGGTCTTCCAACGCCGCATTCGGATCGTCGGAACCTTCCACGTATGCGCGCAAAAAGCCTGGAAAATCAATGCGTTTGCCGCTGGAACGGAAACCGGCATCTTCTACCTGAGTTAATACAGTGACGTGAGTTTGGCGGGAATCGGCCATTTGAGAAGCCACAGTCCGCTTCCAAATCAAATCATAGAGGCGGAAATCAATCCCATCCAATCCGGTTTGCTGCGGAGTCCGAAAAGTGCTGCCGGCGGGACGAATAGCTTCGTGGGCTTCCTGCGCGCCTTTACTTTTCGTCGTATATTTGCGCGGTTGGGGGCTGAGGTATTCGCTGCCGTAAAGTTCTTGCACACAACTGCGCGCGGCTTCGATCGCCTGTTCGGACAAATGCACCGAATCCGTCCGCATATAGGTGATAAAACCGCGTTCATAGAGACTTTGGGCAATTCGCATAGTTTCTCGCGCACCCAGCCTCAGTTTGCGGTTAGCTTCCTGCTGCAAAGTCGAGGTCGTAAACGGCGGCGAAGGTTTGCGGGTGACTGGCCGTTCTTCAATATTCCCGACAGTCCAAGGTTTGTTTTGAATGCGTGAGAGTAAAGCCCGCGCCTGTTCTTCGTTGAGCAAAAGTACGCGGCGGCCTGCGATAATTTGCCCGGTATTTTCATCAAAATCGCTGCCATTTGCAACTTTTACATTGCCGACAGTCACGAGTTTGGCATCAAAGGAAATCTTGCCCTTTTCCAAAAGGGCTTTTAAATCCCAGTAGCTACCTTGGCGGAAAGCGCGGCGTTCGCGTTCCCGGCGCACCAAAAGCCTGACTGCGACTGACTGCACTCTACCAGCCGACAAGCCCCAAGCGATTTTTTTCCACAGTAGCGGAGAGAGTGTGTAGCCGACGAGTCTGTCGAGAATTCGGCGAGTTTCTTGGGCTTGTACTACTCGATTGTCGATATCGCGACAGTGAGTCAAAGCATCGCGGATTGCTTCGCGGGTGATTTCGTGAAACACCATCCGCTTGATGGGCACTTTGGGTTTGAGGATTTGCAGCAAATGCCAGGAAATGCTTTCGCCTTCCCGGTCTTCGTCAGTGGCTAGAATCAGTTCTGTGGCGTCTTTGAGGGCGTCTTTGAGTTCTTTAACAATTTTCTTTTTATCTTTCGGGATGACGTAGAGGGGTTCAAAGTCTGCTTCCACGTTTACGCCCAGTTGCGCCCATTTTTCTCCTTTAACGGCTTCTGGTATTTCTTCGGCGGAGGATGGTAGGTCGCGGACATGGCCCATCGATGCCTCTACACGGTAGGTGGAGGGCAGGAAGTTGCGGATGGTGCGGGCTTTGGTAGGAGATTCGACGATGACTAAGGTTGACATGGCATCTTTTAAATATGGATGGCAGCGCAGCTAGAGGGTCTAAGTTAGAGAGTTTAGGTCAGATGTCAAGGTTTCTTTCAACTTTGGGCGATTATTTTCAAACTACCTTAATTTTTAAGTTATTGCCGATCGGGTTGCAGGTGACAAGCTGATGGGATTTTACTGCTTTCGGGGCAGAGGCTGCGAATCGCCTCTCTACAAGATGCACTCCTTGGATGACCTGACTTTAGCAGAATTGTCGGTAACTGGATGTTGAGACTGCTGGATGCGGGCGGATGGTTCCTCAATCTGGTTGTAACTTCAAGGTTGAGGAAGGTTGGGGCGACAGATTTTAGATTTGAGATTTGAGATTTGAGATTTTAGATTGGGAAAGATTCACTGAGTATAGGTTTTGGACTTTGGTACAGTACGCTGTGCGGCATCAGGGTGGCGATCGCAAAAAAAGCAATCACAGGGGATTAAAATTACTTGAGCGATCGAGCAATTCGATGAATAATTCTATGACATTTGAATTCGACCATCTTTTCATCCTTACTGATATTGGTGCTTCGGAAGCTAATCGTTTATCATCTTTCGGTTTAGTTGAGGGTGGATCTCGCATTCATCACGGACAAGGTACAGCCAATCGCTGTTTCTTTTTCCATAATGCAATGTTGGAATTGTTATGGATTCACGATCAAGAAGAGGCGCAGTCTGCTCCAATTCGTCAAACTCGTCTTTGGGAGCGATCGACAAATCGGAATAATGGTGCCTGTCCTTTTGGCATCTGTTTGCGTTCAGCCCAAGGTTCTAATGACACAATTGCATTTTCAAGTTGGGCATATCGTCCACCTTATTTATCTGAAACGATGAGTATCGCTGTAGGAACAAATAGTGATGTGTTGACTGAGCCGATGCTTTTCCAAATTTCCTTTGGTAAACGTCCAGATCAATACTCTGCTGATAAGTCACAGCCTTTGGATCATGGTGTTGGTTTCCGCGAAATTACTCGTGTAGAATTAGTCAGTCCTGCTGCCAATAACCCGTCACCAGAACTTCAAGCAGTGCTTGAGACAAATCAATTAAAGTTGCGAATAGGAACCGAGTATTTTGTCGAGCTTGGTTTTGATGGAGAAGTGCAGGGAAAACAGGTAGATTTCCGACCTGGATTGCCACTTATTATCAGTTGGTAATCAAAACCTGTAAAACAATTAATAATATGGCTTCAGTATCCAACGAAATGCGATCGTTCGTACAGAACGCGGACTGACAATTGCAGGAACATTAGAGGCTATTGAGAATTTTTCAAGTTGGCTGACTAAACTAGAGATATAGTAACCCCCAATTTATTGAGAACTGGAAAATGGAGACAATTACTGACCTGCCAGGGTATCGCATAACAGAACAACTCTATGCAGGATCTCGTACTTTAGTCTATCGCGGTGTCCGGGAGAGCGATCGGACTCCAGTCGTCATCAAACTGCTGCGAAACGAATACCCCAGCTTCAGCGAACTGCTGCAATTCCGCAACCAGTACACCATCGCCAAAAATCTACGTCTGCCTGGAGTTGTTGAACCCCTCGATTTAGCACCTTACAAAAACGCCTATGCTTTGATAATGGAGGACTTTGGAGGAGTTTCCCTGTCTACTTATATCCCGGCAGCAACTGATAAAAACCAACCCGATAAATCTGTATCTTTAGAAGACTTTCTCAACCTAGCCAGGGAACTAGCAAATATTCTACACTCTCTCTACCAAAACCGAGTTATTCATAAAGATATCAAACCCGCCAATATTCTGATTAACCCACATAGCAAACAAATTAAACTCATTGACTTCAGCATTTCTTCCCTGCTGCCGAGAGAAACCCAAGAAATCCAGAATCCCAACACCCTCGAAGGAACCTTAGCTTATCTCTCCCCAGAAAAGACAGGAAGAATGAATCGAGGCATTGACTATCGGAGTGACTTTTATTCCCTGGGTGTGACCTTCTATGAATTGTTGACAACACAGTTACCCTTCGAGTCAGACGACCCAATGGAGTTAGTGCATTGTCATCTAGCCAAACAGCCGATTCCGGTACATCAAATCAAGCCAGAAGTCCCCCTAATTTTATCCCAAATTGTTAGTAAACTGATGGCCAAAAATGCGGAAAATCGCTATCAGAGTGCATTAGGACTGAAACACGATTTAGAAATTTGTCTGGCTCAATTACAAAACACGGGTAACATTGAGACGTTTGCATTGGGAACGCGGGATATTATAGACCAATTCCTCATCCCCGAAAAACTCTACGGCAGAGAAACAGAAGTTGAAACCTTATTAGCAGCCTTTGAGCGAGTCAGCAGGGGCAGCACCGAA
>NZ_JAUBOY010000048.1:0-51734 GCF_036700465.1 Microcoleus sp. T3_A4
TGGTCAATCCTAAGCACTTTAAAAACTGGTTTACAAGCTGCTGTTACTGTACTTCATAAACCTGGAATCTGCTGTATAATATTTAAAATATTTTAACATTTAATATCGTTTCCGGTTGCATCGGTATTGTTCAAATTTCCAAACAGTCAACAGTCAACAGTCAACAGTCAACAGTCAACAGTCATTCCGGTGCAACCGGAATTGATTTAACAGATATCGGAATCTGCAAAATTAACTCGGTTCCTCGGCCCGGAGCAGAAGTACAACTGATTTGACCTCGATGTTTTTCCACTACAATATCGTGACTGATGGCCAACCCTAATCCAGTACCGCGACCTACAGGTTTCGTAGTAAAAAATGGGTCAAATATCTGGTGGCGCACTTCCTCACTCATCCCACAACCGTTATCGGCAATGTGAATAACAACGGATTTATAGTTTTGAGTGGCTAATATTGAATCTTGATTGTGCAGCGCAGCTTCTGAGTCAAAACCTACTGAAGTGCTGATGGTAATTTTTCGGGGAGACGATTGATTTTCCAGGGCATCAATAGCATTAGTTAGCAGGTTCATGAACACTTGATTTAACTCACTCGCATAACAGGTGACTCTTGGCAGTTGGCTGTAGTTTTTAATGACCTCTATCTCACCAGCTTTGTTTGCTCCCTTCAGCCGATGTTGCAAAATAACTAAAGTATTGTCAATGCCTTCATGAATATCCACTGGCTTGTACTTTTGTTCGCCAAGGCGGGAGAAGTTCCGCAAAGACATTACAATTTCGCTAATCCGAGAAGCACCCTCTGTCATCGAATTCAGCAGTTTTGGATAATCCTCTGCGATGAATTCCGGTTGAATCTCATCCAATTCGCCGATAATTTCTGCAACGGGGTGCGGATAGTAATGTCGGTACAATTCGACGAGGCGAAGCAAATCTCGTGCATACTCCGCCGCTAGAGCAATATTGCCGTAGATAAAGCTGACGGGATTGTTGATTTCGTGAGCAATTCCTGCAGCTAGCTGACCTAAAGAAGCCATTTTTTCCTTCTGTATTAACTGAGCTTGAGTTTTCTTTAGTTCAGTTACGCTTTGTTCGAGTTGCTGGGCGTAGGATTGTGTTTGCTGGAACAACTGGCGCTGCGCGAGTTGATTTGAGACGCGAGCGAGAACTTCTTGTTCGTGAAACGGTTTTGTGATATAATCTATACCACCAACTTCAAAGGCTTTGACTTTATCTAATACTTCATTCAAAGCACTGATAAAAATAACCGGAATGTCCTTGGTTTTGGGAGAAGCTTTCAATGCTTGGCAGACTTTGTAGCCGTCCATACCGGGCATCATGATGTCGAGCAAAATCAAGTCAGGAGGAGTTAACTCGATCGACCGCAGCGCTAGTTTGCCGTCGGGGGCGGTGCGTGTTTTGTACCCTTGCTGCGAGAGTATTTGAGCTAAAAGTTGCAAATTAGCCGGAATATCATCAACAATTAAAATATTCCCTTTTATGACGGGAGTTGGTTCGTAATTCATATCTAGTTCGGTAAAATAACCTTTATATAGCAATCCTTGCAGGAGTCGTAAATTTTTGACCCCACCCCAACCCTCCCCTTATCAAGGGGAGGGAGTAAGAAATTCACAAATGATTTAGGATGGCTATAGGTTTGTAGTGAGTACGATCGCCCGATCGCGTTTTATGAGGACGATCGTACTCATTACAAACCTATCTCATATCCTGATTATTTTGGTTCGGGATGGATGAGGTCTAGTATTTGATTGAACTGAAACTCGTTAGCCAAGGCGGCTAGAGCGCTAGCTAAAGCGTCATTACGATCGCGAATTTGCTCAATGTGGATCAGAATTAACTCTAAATCGCACTCTATTGTGGCTTTCTCTAAAGCTGCCAGCCAATCTGCGGGTAAAGCTGCCAGACTCTCTGGAGTCGGAGCCTCAATTTGAGTTGAATCGGGAACACTCTCCGGTTCACCGTAAATGTAACGCACTCCCAGATGTTTGTGCAGGGTGGCAAAAATTTCTGTATCTCGAAAGGGTTTGTGGATAAAGTCATCGCAATCATCTGATACAGTAACTGTTTGCGTTTCCTCGGCGTTACTGGCACTCACGGCAATAATTGCCGTAGCATGACCTTTAACGGTGGCTTTAATGCGTTTGGTCGCTTCATGTCCATCCATCACGGGCATCCACATATCCATAAAAATTAAGTGTGGCTCAAAACTCGACCACATTTCAATAGCTTCCATGCCGTTGCTGGCTTCTTCGAGTTCAAAGTCAAAGACAGCGAGGAGTTTAATCAGCAATTGGCGGTTGTCTAATTGATCGTCCACAATCAAAATACGATAGCGTGGCTGGTTGCGTTCCAGGGCTATCACCCGACGCGGTGGCTGTACGGGTTGAGTCGCCGGGGCATCAACGGCGCTGATGGGAATATCAAACGCGAAGGTGGTGCCGCGTCCTACTTCACTGCGTACGGTAATCAGGCCGCCCATCAGCTTGATAAACTGTTGGCTGATAGCGAGTCCCAAGCCTGTTCCTTGCTGAGATTTGGTTCCTGTTTTGGTTTGCACAAAGGCTTGAAAAAGCTGATCTAACTCATCAGCAGCTATGCCGGAACCCGTGTCTTCTATTTCAAAATGTAATTGGTAATTACTGATTGGCACTTGCTGATTTTCACCGTCTATAAATGCACTTACTCTTAACCTAATTACTCCGTATTTCGTAAATTTAATGGCGTTAGAAAGCAGATTAATTAAAACTTGACGTAACTTCATTTGATCTGTTTGCACGTATTCGGGAGTTTCGCTAGAGCAGTCAAATATTAACTGCAATTGTTGCTCCCTTGCCTGGAGTTGAAACATCTCTTCCAAATCGTTCAGCAGGCTGCTTAATTTAAAATCAGTTGGGTTGATTGTAATGCGCCCCGCCTCTATTTTTGCTAAATCTAATATTTGATTGATCAGAGCTAGCAAGTGCTCTCCGCTGCGGTTGATGATGCGGATATTTTCCTGTTGTTCGCGAGTCAGGTTGGTAGAGCGCTGCATCAATTGGGAGAATCCCAGAATTGCGTTTAGCGGGGTGCGGAGTTCGTGGCTCATATTTGCTAAGAAAGTGCTTTTGGCAAGGTTGGCAGCTTCTGCGGCCCAGGCGGCTTGTTGGAGCTGTACTGCTTGCTGTTGAGTGGCTTCTAGCAATTGAGCTTGTTGTAAGGCGACTCCCAATTGAGTGCTAATTTGCAGCCCAATATTGATTTCTGCTTCGCGCCAAGTGCGGGAGCCAGAATTTTGATAGCTGGCGAGCAAACCCCAAAGTTGACTGCCACAAAATATGGGAAAAATAACGTATGCTCTAGCTTGAAATTGTTTTAAAAGTTCTAGGTAACAAGGACTTAAACCAGCGCTGTATATGTCTTCAATTATGCGGTAAGGAACGCCTCTAGCATACATACCGCCTTGATTTTTTTGTAGATAGGTATCCAGCACTGGCGTACCGCCGGCTTGCATAGTTTTGACGGTACAGCGAGAGTCTTCGACGAGAGTGTTTGGCACATTAAAATCGTCGGCTTGTGGGATCAGAGACTTCCAGCCGGCAGCCATTGACTCGGCAACAAATTCCCCACTCCAATCAGGATTAAAGCGATAGATACCGACACGATCGCATTTTAGGGTTTGTCGCAGTTCAGAGGTTGTGGTTTTGAATATTGTGTCAATATCTAAGGATTGACGGATGCGATCGATCGATCGGGCGATGGCTTGTTCTCCCTGGGCGCTTTCTCGCAAAGCGGACTCGGCTTGTTTGCGCTCGCTAATATCTAAGACAGTGCCGAACAAACGGATCAACTGCCCTTTTTCATCATAAACAGGTTTCCCTCGGACTTCAATGTAACTGAGCGAGCCATCTCTTCGGATCAGCCGCAGATCAATTTCAAAGCTTTGTCCCTTCATCGCTTGATCGCGCACCATTGCCAGATAGCGCGATCGATCTTCTGGATGAAAACGCTCGATTAATTGTTCGGTTGGCAGCGGTTTTTGAGTAGGATCGAGCTCATAAATGCGATATAGTTCCTCACTCCAAGTGGTTGTTGCTGTGGCCATATCGTATTCCCAACTGCCAATACGGGCAATTTTTTGGGCTTCCAGCAGTCGGGATTCCGCCAACTGGCGATCGCTAATGTCGCGCGCTACCCAAACAGCGGAGCTATCGGACAGTGGCGAAATTTTAGCAGCAAACCAAACTTCTTGGTTATTAATCTGCATCCTGTAATCAAAACTAATAGTTTGTTGGGTTTCCAATGCCTGTTGAACTTGAGCGAAATAAATCTCCTCGTTTTCCTCGTGAAATAATTGTTCGATGATGGAGTCGATCTGATTCGTCTGATAGTTGTATTGATCAATCCCCTTTGTCGGTATAATCTGGATACTTTTTTCGGTCTGGTTAAATATCAATACAACATCGGTTATCGACTCAAATATTTTTACAATTTCCTCGGCAGAAGTGTAAAATTTTTGTTCGAGCAATTGGCGATTGGCAATTTCATCTTGTAATAGTTCGTTAGCACGAGCTAAGGCGTAGCTACGTTCGGCAACTTCGGCTGCTAAAGTGCGATTGTAGTCAGTTAATATTTTTTCAGCTTGTTTGCGCTGTGCGATGTTAGAAAAAGCAGTGATGGCATAAATAATGTTTCCCTCTTCGTCGAAAATGGGTGTGGCGCGCACCTCAAAAGGAATAAATTTCCCATCTCGATAAAGTTCTATATCTTCAAGGAATACCGTTTCGCCGCGCAGTGCTCGGAATGCAGGCAGTTCTTGAGTTGGATACGGCTGGTTTTGGCGGTACATTTGATAAACTTCTACTGCTTCTTCTAGAGTCGCATCGGGGATAGTTTCTACGCTGAGCCAATGCTTGGCAGTTTCGTTGAAGTACACGACTTTACCGGAGGCATCGTGGATAGATACTCCCGCAGGTATGGCTTCGATAAATTGCTTGAGTTGGCTCTCGCTGTGCGCTAAAGCTTCATTTAAAGATTTTTGGTCTGCAAAAGCCTTTTGCAGTTGCGCTGCCATAAGATTGAAGGAATTGGCGAGTTCTCCGACTTCATCGAAGCGTCTAATTTCTAAAGGTTGATCCCATTTTCCTGTGGCAACATTTTTGGCTGCGGTATTCAAGCGCATAATTGGCTTTGTTACCCAACGGGAAGTCAAAAATCCGATCGCGATCGCCAGCGGCAGTGTACCTGTCAATAACCACAATGTATGGCGCGTATTTGCTTGAATGCGAGCCATGAAATCAGACTCTGGCACCACCACCACAATCAACAAATCCAAGCCACGGAAATCTCGATAGGTAGTGACGCGGACAAACTGCCTATCGCCCTTGCTCGCTAGAGTCAATTTCTCGGTTGTTTGCAGGGTGCGGAAGTTGCCAAATCGGTTGGCGAGTTGTCGAGCAATATCTCGCGTTCGGGCATCCTTGCTGTTGGTGGCTAGCAATGGCGTCGGTTGCTTTTTTGTTGGCATCACCAAGGGTGTTTCTAGTGTGGATGTGGCAATCAGATTGCCCGATCGATCCATAATAAAAGTTTGTCCCGATGCCGAGAAGTGCAGCCTAGCCAGAAAGGTATTGATTGCCGAGAGTCCATTATTATCCGTGAGGCGATCGCTAATTCGCTCTCCTACTTGTTCGATTAGCTGATGCGCTACATCTTCGACTGATTCCTGACTACTTTTGAAAGAAAGATAGCCCACTAGCCCAACTACACTTAGCGTTTGCAAAACTAACGGAACAATCAGAACCGTTCGCAGCGGCAGCTTGCTGAAAAATTTGGCGGTTAGGCGGTTGAGCGGATAAATGGGCATGGGTGTGAACCAATTGCGCTGATAATCGTATTTTAACTGCTGGAGCGTGCCTTTCCCGGCAATTGGCGCGCCCTAAAAAATGTGAATTTTTCCGCCCGTTTCAATATAGGCAACTACCAGCGAAGATTGGACCATGCTGTCAAAATTTGCTTCTGTCAGTTCTGTTTTTAGCTGTTGGGAATTTGATTCAGTTTTACTTGCAAAAATTGTGATAAATTTTCTAATTGCTTTGTGTTTGTCGGCAATCCTGTTATTAATGAAAAGCCAGCGGGGGCGGGTTTATGAGTTTGTAGATTATGGGCGATTATTATTGGTGAACCCGCCCCTACAAGATTTAACATCATACAAATCCGAATCAAACGGAAGTGATATTATTTGTGGGTTCATCGAACCCGATCGCCCTAATGCCCATTTGTTAACTTGCCTAAAACGGTGGCGAAGAGAACGGGTTCGATCGGCTTTGTTAAGTGTTCGTTGTAACCAGAGGCGATCGCCCGATCGCGGTCTTCTTCGCTAGCATAAGCTGTCAGCGCCACGGCCGGCAAGCGCTTGATTTTGTCGGATGCGGACGATCGCACTTTGCGGATCAGCGAGTAGCCGTCCTCAACGGGCATACCGATATCACTAACTAAAATATCCGGCGGCGACTGCTGTAAAATGTCGATCGCCTCTGCAGCCGTTGCAGCAGCAATCGCAGTCGCCCCGCACTGTTGGAGGGCAACCATCAAAAACTCGCGGTTGTCGGGTTCGTCGTCAACTACCAACACCTTTAAACCAGCCAAAATACCCGGAGGCGTTGGATTGGATTTCCTTTCCCCTCTCAACTGCGGCTGCTTACTCCGACGCTGTTTGAGAGGCAGTGTCACCGTAAATGTCGCACCCTGGTCTTTACCGGGACTTTCCGCAGTCACAGTGCCCCCGTGGAGTTGCACCAAGTGCTCGACGATCGCCAATCCCAGTCCCAAACCGCTCTCAGCCTTAGTTTTCGAGGCGTCTGCTTGTCGGAAGCGATCGAACACGTAGGGCAGAAAATCAGCAGAAATGCCCTTTCCGGTATCGCTGACAGTAATTTGCACGTAATTGGGTGATGAAGAATCGCTAACAGCCACCGCAGACAAGCGCAGTTGCACAGTTCCCCCCGAAGGCGTAAACTTCACGGCGTTAGTCAGCAAATTCCACACTACCTGCTGCAACCTCGGGGCGTCGCCCCACATCAAGCCGACTGCGGGGTCAAGTTCTAACGAAATGGTGACAGACTTGGTTTCGGCTGCCAAACGAACTAAATTATGAGCCGCCTCGATCGTCCTTACCATGTAAAACCAGCCGGGTTTCAGAACCAGCTTGCCTTGAATAATCCGGGAAACATCCAGCAAATCTTCCACTAGCTGGATCTGCACCTTCGACTGACGCTCAATGGCTTCCAAACCCGAGGCTAATTTATCTTCGTTGTAGGGATGGGCGCGCAGGATCTGTGCCCACCCCTGAATCACATTTATAGGCGTTCGCAATTCGTGGGAAAGAGAGTCTAGAAACTCGTCTTTCCGGCGGCTGATCGCTTCTGCTTCCGCCCGCGCGGCTTGTTCGCGATCGAGCAACTGAGCGCGTTGGGCCTCGACTTGCTTGCGATCGCTGATGTCGGCGAGGATCGACATACAGTTGATATTGCCGTTGCTGTCGCGGACTGGAGTTGCCCACCAACTGATGTCGATCAAGCTGCCGTCTTTCTTTTGGCGGTGGGTTTCCATGCCGACGATCGCGTTTCCTGCGCGAATTTTTTTCAAATTAGCCGTAAATTCCTGCCGCTTGTCTGCGGGAACGCAGGGCACAAATTGACCTACCGCTTCTGATTCATGCCAGCCAAAAATCCTCTCGGCGGCTGGGTTCCACATTTTCACAGTGCCGTCGTCGCAGTCCAAAAGGGTAATTGCTAGGGGACAAGCCTGAATCAAGGCTTCTAAAGTTTGATGGATGTGCGATCGCGCCTCTTCTGCTTGTTTGCGATCGGTGATATCGACGTTCACCCCGATCATCCGCAAAGGCAAACCCCCATCGTCCTGAAACACCTTAGCCCTGCAAGCAATCCAGCCCACGCTTTTGTCCGGGCGGCAAATGCGAAACTCTATGTTTAATTCCTCCCCGGACATCGCCCCAGCCTTTACCTGCTTTTGAGTAACAGCGCGATCGTCTGGATGCAACATTTCCACCCAACTTTGATAGCTGTCGATACCACCGGCCGGCAGCCCGTACAAAGCCTCTAACTCCCGTGTACACGCGATATCCCCGGTTTCGATGTTCCATTCAAAAGTTCCGATTTTGCCTGCTTGCTGAGCGATTTGCAGCCGTTCTTGATTGTGTTTGAGTTCTGCTTCCACCCGCGATATCTCGGTCAAGTCGATGTAGAATGCGACGATCGTCTCTGGTTCGCGATCGTCCGGGGACAGAGTGGTTCCGCCCATCAGAACCGGCACGCGGCTGCCATCTTTGCGGATGTACTCTTTCTTGAAAGGAGTTGCCACTCCCTGATCCCGCAGTTCTTGGGCCGCCAGGGCGTCGAGGTGCAGGTATTCGGGGGGGGTCATCCTGTCCCACCGCATTTTACCCGAGAGCAAGTCTGAGCGGGTGTAGCCGACCATGTTGAGCAGGGATTGGTTGGCGTAGGCGATGCGGCCGCTAAAATCGCCGATCGCAACTCCGAAAATATTTGACTCAAACAGCCGCCGGAATATGGCTTCGCTTTGCTGCATTACCCGTTTTGCTTGGTTGCGATCGGTAATTTCGGCAATCACGGTGCTGACTCCCAGCAGCGTTCCTGATTCATCGCTCACTGGGTAAAAGCTGATTTGCCAATCCCGCAAAACTCCCGGCTGTTGCTTGGTTTCGGCCTTAACTTCCAAGTCGAGCACGGGGGTTTGCGTCGCCAGCACTTGGCGGTAAATCCGCTCTACCATATCGGCCATTTCGGGAATTACTTCTCTAACGGTGCGCCCGATGTGCTCTGCGATCGATCGGCCGTTGATCGCAGCGAGGCATTCGTTCAGGCGGATGTAGCGCAAATTGGTATCGAGAAAGCACAGCCCGACTGGTGTAGTCTTGTAAACTAAGTCGAGTTCTGCTAGTTGGCGGCGAATGCGTATTTCGTTTTCTCGAAGTTGATTTTGGGCTTGTTTGCGATCGGTGATATCTAGTACGAAAAATGCTCCTTTGTCTTTGCTTCCTTGGAAGTTTCCGCCGCCGACTAAAACGGGGAAGCGCGTGCCGTCTTTGCGGAGATATTCTTTTTCAAAAGGCGCGCAACTTCCTGATGCTTCGACTTGCGCGAGGGCGATGCGATCGAGTTCTTGATATTCCGGCGCGGTGAGTTCGAGCCAGCGGATATGTCCCGAAACTAAGTCTTCCCTCGTATATCCGATCATTTCCAGCAAGGCGTCGTTAGCGTCCGTAACTTCGCCGCTGGCATCCCAGAAACCAATGCCAATCATGTTAGATTCTACCACGCTGCGGAAGCGCATTTCGCTTTCCCGCAAAGCTAATTCGGTTTGTTTTTCTGCGGTAATATCTGTGATAATTAGGCCTACTCCGATTATTTCTGCCCTTTCATTTTTTACTGGGTAGTAGTTGGCGAGCCAGTAGCCGAAATATCCCGGTTTTCCATCAGGTTCGCCGCTCATTTCTAAGTTTAAAACAGGCTGACCGGTTGCTAAAACTTGCTGAATTATCGGCGCAAATTTGGCTGCATGTTCTGGCAACAATTGCCGGAAGTCTTGGCCGAGATGCTGTTCTATCGGCAAACCGTTGAGTTCTGCTAAAACTTGATTTATACGGATGAAGCGCATTTCGCGATCCATAAAGCAAATCGCTAGGGGAGATGCTTCTAATAGCGAGTCAATTAAGGCGAAGGATTGCGATGTTTTAGATAGTGCTTCTTGCGCTTCTGTGTAAAGTCGGGCGTTGTCTAGGGCGATCGCCACGCGGTATGCTAAATCTTCTAGCATTGCCATGTCTTCTGCACTGTAGCGGCGGCCCAACTTCTGCGTAAAGCAAGTGATGGAACCCATTACCCGCCCGCGAGCCCTCAGCGGTACGCAAGCGTGAGATCCGATATTGAGCGATTGCAATATTTCCAATTCTGCTGCATTTTCGGCTCCTGCTGCTAAAATCTCCTCATCCACTTCGGCAATTAGTTCGGATTTTCCGCTGCTGATTACCAGCGGATAGCCGTTAACAGCATTTTCGGCGCTCACACTTCGGATGCTCAAGTTATTAATAGTCTCAACCGTTGAGGGTTCTGCGTGAGCCACAGCGACTAGACGCACATTTGAGTCGCTTTCGGTCAAATGAATGCAGCACCCATCGGCGATCGAATTTATGGCTAATTCTGCTACCTTTTGCAGCACCGTTTCCCCGTCAAACGCATCAGCCAGCATTTTGCTGACTTCTGCTAAAAATGCCGAGCGCTGCTGTTCTATTTCCGCTTTTTCTCTTGCTGTTTGCTCGATTGTCAACTGCAATCTTTGAGTTTCTGCAAGTTTTATTTCTGTGATATCGCGGGCGACAATTAAGGCTGATTCTGGTACGCCATTTTTGTCAAATTCTGGAACTACGCGGGATTGATAACTTCGGATGCCGTTGATTGATAAAGCCTGAAATTCGATAATTTCTTCTTGACCTGTTTCTAACACTTTATGCAGGGTTTCATCCCACCTCTGGCACAGTTCCGGCGGCATTCCTATTTCTTGACTGGTTTTACCCAAAAAGAATGAAACAGGTTTTCCTTGGGTTCTTTCAACTGCTTTATTGACATAAATATAACGCAGTTCTTTGTCGGTGCGGATAATGATGTCTGGCGTATTTTCTAGCAGCGTTCTCAGTTGCTGTTCGCTGCTTGCTAATGCTGCTTGCGCTTGTTGTCTTTCCGTGACATCTCTCACCGTGCCCACGTATCCGATGAGTTCGCCGGAGTCGGAGAACATCGGCGATGAACAAACGTTAATCCAGCGCACAATCCCCTGTGGTGTTTGCACGCGATACTCGATCACATAATCCCCACCTTTCCGAGTATAATTCAGCCATCGGGCCAATACGCGATCGCAATCTTCCGGGTGAATGCAATTCTCCCAACCGTCTCCTAAAAGTTCTGTCAAACTTAAGCCGCAAATAGCCTGACAGCGAGGGTTTCCATAGGTGTAGCGCCCCTCAAAATCTGCCATAAAAATGCCGACAGGCGAACAGGAACTTAAACAGCGAAATCGTTCTTCTTGAGCTTGCAGCGCTTCTTTAGCTACTGTTAGTTCTGCTGTGCGTTCTTTAACACGACTTTCTAGCTTAGTGTAGGATAAAGCCAGGGCTATTTCTGCTTCTTTGCGGTCAGTAATATCGATCCCCGTTCCTATCACATATTCTACCAAACCCTCGCCATCTGTCGTCACAGTATTCGACCAAGAAATTAAGCGCTTCTCGCCGTTTTTACTGCGCCAATAGTTTTGATATTCGCTGTTATAATTTTCGACTTTTAGCTGGGTAAAAACTGTTTTAACCGGCTCTATTTCTTCGGGAATTAAGAATAAATCCCAAACATATTTATTGATTACTTCTGCTGCCGAGTATCCTGTACTTTTTTCGCAAGCTTGGTTAAACCGGACAATCCGGCCTTGGCTGTCGAGAACTACAATCAAGCAAGCCGTCGTCTCAATGACTTTGGAAATAATCTTACGTTCTATTTCTTGTTCTTGTTCTACGGACTTTAAGCCAGCATACCAAGCGCTAACCATTGCAGTGGCCAAAAGTAAGATTACAGGAGCTGCCTGGTATGAAAACAGTAACAGAGTTGTCAGCAGTAAAGCGGTGCCGGCACTCAATGTAGCAATTTTGTAAGATGTAATGGGTGAGGTCAAGACCTGAAACCGACTCATTTTTATTGACCTGTAGCGATGGCGCGATCGCACTATTGCTGATGTCGATGAAACAACCTGGTTAAAACTTAGTTAAAACTAAGTATTTATTTTTTCTATACAAAACCACATTTGTCGGCTCTGTGCCATCTTCCCAGAGACAGATTGGCTGCGGGATTGCTGCTGAAGCAACTGCTATCATAGATCAAGAGACAAATTAGATAATCTAATTTCTGGGAGCAATAAGCGAGTGAATCACAAGCTGGCAAAAATTATCGGATTATTTTTCGCAGCCGCCACCCTCTTTGGATTCGTCGGTTACGCGCTTCAAAATCCCAACTTTGCCAGCAGCTCAGCGATATCGATCGGCTTCCCCAATCTTACCACCCTGGCCGTCGGGGCGATCGACAACAAACGATCCCAAATCTATCTTAACGGAACTTGGCAATTTGTCCCCGCAGTTGGCAACCCCCAAAACCCCCCCGTCTCCCCAAGTTGGGGTTCCATCCAAGTACCCGGAGACTGGCAAAAAGAAAACAACGAATCCGTACCCGGAATCATCACTCGCGGCAGCGGCAAAGATTGGGAAAACTTCAACAGTAAACAACTATCAAAAGCTTGGTATCAGAGAAATATAGACATTCCCGGCGACTGGACAAACCGCCGAATTTTTCTCGACTTAGCCAGAGTCAGCACCGATGCAGTCATCTTTGTCAACGGCATTAACTGCGGTCAAATCCCCTGGCCCTACGGCACTATTGAAATTACCAAAGCAGCCAAACCAGGTCAAAACACCCTATCTATTTTAGTGGTGGCAGTATCCGATGAAAAGGAAAAAGCCGTCATCATGGGCCCCACAGAAATTTACACAGAAAAATCCAAGTTGCAATCGCGGGGAATCATCGGTGAGGTAAGGCTTCTGAGCCTTCCCCCAGGCCCGCTGATTAGCGACGTATTCGTCCAAACTTCCACCCGAAAAAAGCAAGTTAAATTAGATGTAGAACTCAAAGACGTTGCCCAAAGCGGTCAAGTTAAATTAATCGCGGAAATGCTCGATGAAAAAGGCAAAGTACAACAAAAATTCACCGCAACTACCAAGGTTCAAGCTAAACCAATTCAAACCGTCCAAGTTCAGTGGAATTGGCCAAATCCCCGTCTTTGGGATGTCGGACAACCAAACCTTTACACCCTGCAATTAGAAGTAAAAGGCAGCGGCATAGACACGCAATACCACCAACCTTTTGGCTTCCGCGAATTTTGGATAGAAGGGCGCAAATTTTTCTTAAACGGAACCGAATTGCGGCTGCGACCAATCTTGCACTCGGATACTTGGCAAGGCGGGACATTAGAAGTTGCTGATAGCCTAATTGACAGCTACGTCAAAGCCGGTTTTAACATAACAGAAATGTGGCCTTGGAATCACGACGAACGGGGTAGATGGCACTTCCGAGAGTTATTTTCCGAAAGAGCAGACCTCAAAGGTTTTCCCATTATGGCTCCCGCTTTAGATATTAGTCCTATCGCTTGGAACGGCAAGTGGAAGAACCCCCTGTGGAAAAACCGCTGGAAAGACCGAATGGTGACAGAAATGCGCCGCTACCGCAATCATCCATCAGTATTAATGTGGGCGACAAGTCCTAATTTTTTCGGCAACGCTGACGACCTAAATCCGCGTCGCATCGGCAAAAGCAAAGTAGAAGGAACTCTCAGTCCCTCGGACAACCAGCGTTTGCGGGTCAACACTCCCCTAGGAAATGAGGCTATAGCTGCGATAAAATCGGCTGACCAAACCAGACCTGTGATGGTACACCAAGGCGCCAACTTCGGTGATGTTTATGCGCTGAATTCTTATTTAAATCTGATTCCCTTGCAAGAACGAGAAGAGTGGATTTCTGAGTGGAGCAAAACCGGGGAAAGACCCTACATGGCAGTCGAGTTTGGGACTCCTCTGCACGCAACGATGATGCGGGCCCGCAAAGGTTTTGGTCTGGCAATTCTCAGCGAACCTTGGATGACGGAGTTTGCGGCAATTTATTTTGGTAAGCAGGCTTACGAGTTGGAAACATCCGCTTATAAATCTAAAATTCGCGAGCAATTTGTCAAGGGTCAGGAGTATCAAAGCTGGCATTTTCAAAAAGAGTTGGATTTTGCACCCGCTTTTCAAAAGTTGCAGCAGTTATTCAGTACAAATACTTGGCGGAGTTGGCGGACTTTTGGAATGTCTGGGGGGATGATTCCTTGGAATGACGGACATGGTTGGGAAGTTTCCGACGCTGGCAGAAAAAAGGTGGATATTGGGGCATTTCAACCGGGTGGCAGGGGAGTTTATTTGAAGCAAGTGTCGAATAATCTTTTGAATTATTTGCAGCCCGAAGCTTACACTGTTCATCCTGGGGGCGAGGCAATTATGAAGAATAATAGCTCGACTTTGGCTTGGATTGCTGGTGCTAGCCCGGTTTTTACTGCGAAAGATCACAATTTGTTTGTGGGCGGAAAACTGGCAAAGCAAGTAGTGTTAATTAACGATACGCGGGCGGCGCAAGAATTTTCGTTTAATTGGCGAGTTTTGGTGGGGGGCAAAGAAGTAAAAAAAGGCGAGCAAAAAGGGAGGATTGAGCAGGCAGGAACACTGTTTTTCCCAATTGATGTAAATTTGCCAAATACCATTTCTAGCAAGGCTGACGGCGAAATTCGCTTGACTGCACGGGTGGGCGATCGATCGCATTCTGATACATTTGCTTTCCGAGTTTTTCCCAAACAATCCAAAAGTAAGGATACGCTGACAATTTTCGATCCAGTCGGCAAAACATCGGCCATGTTCAAACAGTTAGGTTATCAGCTTGTACCGTGGAATGGTTCGCAAGTTTCATCGCTATTAGTTATCGGTAGGGAAGCATTTTCTAGCGGGGAAAATTTGCCGGGAAGTGTAGAAAATTTGGTGCAAAATGGCGGCAAAGCAATTGTGTTTCCTCAACGGAGGGAATGGCTGGAAAATACGGGTTTCCGAGTTGCTGCCCACGTCAGCCGCCGCGCTTTTCCAGTTGACAGCAACCATCCCGCAATTAGCGGTTTAGACAGTGAAGATTTGCGGGATTGGGCAGGGGAAAGCACGCTGCTTGAAGCTTATCCAGATACGATCCAAACTGGCCCTAATTTGAGTCCGGCAAATAAACCTTGGTACGGCTGGCGTTGGGGAAATCGCGGCGGTGTCAGTAGCGCTTCAATTGAGAAACCGCACCGCAGCGGTTGGCGTCCAATTTTGGAATCTGAGTTTGATTTAGCTTATTCGCCACTGATGGAATTGGATTACGGAAAAGGGCGGCTGATTTTAAACGAGTTAGATTTGGAAGACCATTATTCTGTAGATGCTGGGGCGGCGCAGTTAGTGCAACAAATTGTGAGTTACGGCATGAATTCTTCGGTGGTTGGAAAGCCGGATCAAGTGGTTTTAATAGGGGGAGATGAAGATGCCCAAAAATTGGACAGTTTGGGGGTAATTTATCAGCGCGCTAGTTCCCTTTCTAATGATGTTGGTTTGGTGATTGTGGGGAGAGAAGCGAATCTAAAAGATGCAGATTTGCGCGGTTATTTGAATGCTGGCGGAAAGGCGTTTTTCTTGCCGCGTCAAGTAGCTGCTGCGGGTTTGGGCGTGGGTTTGCAGCAAGCGCAGGATTTTGGGGGTTCGCTGGCGGTTCCGAGTTGGGATGAGGTGAAGGGGGTTAGTGCTTCAGATTTGCGATCGCGCTCTTTTTATGATACTTGGTTGATTAAGTCTGGGGGAGAAGTCGGCGCTGACGGTTTGTTAAGTCGGGTAAAAGTTGGCAAGGGTGTGGCGATTTTTTCTCAGATTGAACCGGACAGTTTGAATGCTGATACTAAGACTTATTTGCGTTTTACTCGCTGGCGGCAAACCAGAGCAAATGCTCAGATTTTGGCTAATTTAGGGGCGAGTTTTAAGGCGGATGGATCTGTGTTTAACGGTGCGAGTCGGGAGTTTTATCACTGGGATTACAAAACGGATTTTGAGAAGGGGGACGATCCTTATCGGTATTATCGATGGTAGGAAGAAGGAAGTTTAGCAACGGATTCGCTCCACGGATGTAACGGATGTAACGGAGATGTTGCACCATTCTCAATTACTTGCTTAGGAACAGGCAAGATGCCTGTTCCACAAGAGATAAATTTTCTTGTGGAACAGGCATCTTGCCTGTTCTTGACAATGGTGCAAGATGTGAGATGTAACGGATTGAAGGAAGAAGGAATAATGTATGAGTATCCAGCAGTAATTTCATAGATTCCCTGTCCAAAATTCGTCTGGTAACGGTTCATCAAAATCATTACTTGTCCAGATTGCTCCTGCGTGCAATCCTGCTGTACGCTGCTTAGTTGGGGATGAGATCGGCGCTAAACGGACAAGGGGAATGCCACCTTCTGTGAGAACAACCTCTATGCCTTTAAGTGCTAGAGATAATAACTCTTTTAAATTTGTCTGTGCTTCTTGCACGTCTACTGTTTTTGTCAGCATTGCAGTTATCCAAGCTAGGGATTAAAAGTGCGATCGAACAGAGGTTAGCAATTTCAAGCTTAAATTGCTGATTTTATTATACTGTTAAATATCACAGGTCAAAGTGACGACGGAAGCGGGGGTCTAGTTTGTCGGTTTTCTTTTGGTTGCAGGTGCCGCAGAGGGTTTGCAAGTTGCTGATGTCGTTGCTGCCACCGCGCGCTAGGGGGATGATATGATCGATCGTGAGTTGGGTTTCTAGTTTGGTTTGGCCGCAGCTTTGGCACTGGTATTTATTGCGAGTAAATACGTATTTTCTGACTTCTGGGGGAATCGGGATTCTAGGGGTTTTGCTCATGAATTGTTCGGTTGATTTTCTTGATTGAGGAGTTGGCGGCGCAAATCGTCAAGTGGTGATTCTGGCGGGATGATTTGTAATTGATTGCTTTCTGGTGTTTCTTCAACTTCTGGTTCGTCGGGGCAAAATTCTATAGTGACATTGAGTTTGAGCTTAATCTTTCCTTTCTTCCAGCCCTGAGCACCCACTCTGAGAATTTCACAATCTATACCTTGACCAAACCATTCTTCGTATGACCAATTTTTTTGCGGATGATTGCAAGGAACATCTATATTTAGGTTTTCTTTTCTTAATAAATCATCAAGTGTTTCTCCTAAATCCCACTCAGACAAAAGTTTATTTACTGTTTTCCTGAGTTTTTCCATTTTTAGCATTGTCATACCGAAAGATACAGCATCATCATTGCCACAGTTGTGGAAATCTAATTTATTTTTCATATTAATCTCTCAGTTTTTTTAACTGTCATCCTAACTATTTTAGAGTAGCATCTCTCTTTTGACAATAGCCCCGGCGAATAGAATTCGCGTCTACACAAACAATGTCCGCCTGCGCGGACTAAGAATGTTTTCTTTCAACCCGCGAAGGCGGGTTTTGTCTGTGTAGGCGCGATTTCCAATCGCCGTAATTCCAATCGCCAAAATTGCAATCATTCACCATCCGCCGAAACGCTATCATTTTGTCCAATTACCGGCAACAAATGCTCGTGCAACTTCATCGCCTGCAAACAACTATTAATCCCCGAAACCGCCCGATCGTACTTTTCGATTTTTTCTTCATTCTCCCCTTGCAGCCGCTGGTTGCGGGCAATTTTCTCCTCCGCCTCCTGCGCCAAAGTTTGTTCCACATAATCGCGGGCTTGACTGTATTTCTGCAAAATATCATCCGCTTGCTTTTCGGCCAGCGGTAACAAATGATCTTTCAGCGTCTTATTAACAGTTTGGCGGAAGGTTTGCCGAATAGTTTTAGATACTTTTGGCTCGAAATCCAGCCGCAACAATTGCCGAATTGCGGGTTGGGCATCTACCATGTTTTCGCAGTCGTAACCTTGAGATGTTTGCTGCAATGTTTGCCGAAATTGATAAATAGAAAATGTGTCTTCGTCGTAAAAACGGGGACTTTCTCGCACGTAGCGATCGCACTCCACCCCCGCCGCATTTACCAAAGCATCAGAAACCCGCTTTGATAACTCCTCTAACTGCTGTTCAATTCCCCCGTCGTTCCCCAACAACCGATAGAGTAATCGATAGTATTCCGACTTGCGAACGCTATCTTTCAAATACTGGAAATAATTATCAACCAGTGACTTAGTAGCCTCTACTAAAATATCTTCCAACTGATTCGCTAAATAATAAAGCGCTTCAACTAAAACAGCAATTAAAGGGGCTGTGGCATTGCGGGGATGATTCCGCAAAGTGCGTCCGTAAGCCGCCTCAACAGAAAATCCGTCTAACAATTCATCCAAGCGCCGGATCATCCGAGATTGCAATTGCCGAAAGTCTATATCGAAAATATCGCATCTGTTCATAATCATTTCATTGACTTCTTCGGCGATATGTTCCCGAAAATCCTGTCCGACTTGCTGCAACTCTTGATTTAGCCGCAAAAGTTCTTGCGCTTTCATTGCTTCAATTTCGCGGGGCTGGCTGTCCAAATTCCGCTGAATTGTTTGGTAATGTTTCCGCAGTTGAATGCACAAATCTTCTAAATCGTCAGCGAGATTTTTGAACAGTTGCGGGCGTTTTTCTTCTGTGAGGTAGCGGGTGATGGCTGTGCGAAAATCTTCGATACCGCTATCTTGAATTAATTGAGCAATTAATGGTTGTCCTTGTTCCGCAAGAATCCGCACGTAGTTTTCATTTGGTGTTTCGTAGCTGTTTACTGAAATGCGAAATTTGCTTGGAGATAACTTGCCAGAATTCGCACAATAGCGATTAAATTCACTAACAAATTGCGGAGTTTCTTCACTAATACCGATAAATTCTGAATCTAATTTATCATCTACAGAAACTCGCCGTTGACTGGTGGCAAAGATTGTATTTAAACCAAAGCGATCGCGCCCTGTTGTCCCTCGAATCAAACTCCCGTAAAATCCCAACAATCCGCTAGTTTTGTAAACTCTCGCAGTATCGCGAAAGTCGGAATTAATCAGATTTTCTAAGCGCTGTCGCAGTTGCGTGTTGTACCAAGTTTCGTCAATGCGGTTGAAAATGTAAAACAGTCGATCGCGAATTCCCGGATTTCCCCGTGTCTTTTCCATCAACTCGGTTTCTTCCGTCGTCATTTCCCCAGACGAAGCCGCTTTCAAAACACAGACAACTGCCGAAGTATCCGGGCTTTCAATCTTATCATAAGTCAATTCTGCATCCCGCTGCACTGGCGCATCAATTCCCGGCGTATCGATAATAATATTGCCATCTTGCAGCAGCGGATGATAACAGTAATATTCAACTCGCTTGAGTACAGCACTGTTACTACCGCGACGGGCATAACTAGCAGCTTCCTTGAGATTGGAAAAATTAAACTGTTCCATCGAATAGGTAGCGTTTTCGAGAGTTTGGATGCGATCGCGATTTGCCTCAAAACCTTCTAACAGCAGCATCAAGGCCTTAGCTTTTTTGGCTAGTTCGGATTTATTTTCGCCGCCTTCCGTTTCAATAATTATGTTACATCCCTGAGACAACAGCGACACTACATCTGTTTGATTAATATTAAGTTCAGTAGCCAAACCTAATTGATGGCAAAGCACAGAAGCTTGCTGGCTAATCTCAAACTCGCTCAAAAAAGTGAGAACTACGCGCTCTTTTTCCGGCTCAGCAAAGGCGATATAACATTCCGTACCTGTCGCGTGTCCTTCAGCACTGTAGAGCAATTCCCGCTCCAGCAAAGCATTAATCAGCATCGATTTTCCCGCACTGAAAGCGCCAGCAAACACAATTTCAAACTCAGGAGAAATTGCCTTTTTCAGAGAAGCTTGTACCGCCGTGATATCTTGTTGTCGCAAAGACGATTCCTGACGCAGCAGTTGCACTAAAGAATCAACTTGCTCTTGCAGACTGGTGCATTGAGGGGGCATTTGAGTCATGGCGGCAGACTGCTCCTGATTGTGGGAAAATTACCTTATTGTTAATTCTCTGCTAGTTCAGGAATAATCACAACAGTAATTTTACTTATGGGAGCCAGGATTGCTGAAAGTGCGATCGGCTATTCTGGCGACAAATCCTATCGTTTACGGTTGTTTTGGAATGATTAAACCGCAGAGGCCGCAGAGGGCGCTGAGTTAGAGAAGAGAGAGAGGAATAAGAGGAATAATTGGTATACCCACGGATTTGATATCATCTATTTACAGCCAAGTGGCTAAATGTCATATGTCAGTAAAATTTAGCCAAGCATCTCCTAATTTTTCGTACAAAATTAGTAGTAAGGCGCGCATTATTGCGCCCCTACAGAATTAAACGAGCGCATTGCGTACTCTACATTAAACCGATAAATCCTGACGCGGTTTAAAAGACTCAACCTGCCGCAACTTTTCGTATAATTCCCGTTCCTCTTCAGTAATTTCTTTGGGAATTAACACCTGAATTTCTACCAATTGATCGCCCCGATCGCCATTTCCCGTCGGATAGCCCTTGTTAGCCAGCCGCAACCGCTTTCCAGACGTTACTCCCGGTGGCAATTTCATCTTTACCAAGCCGTCCAGCGTCGGTACTTCAATATCTCCGCCTAACACCGCTTCGCTGGGAGTCAGAGGCAATTCGCAGCAAATATCTGACATTTCCAATCGAAAAAATGGATGGGGAGAAACCGTGATTTTCAAATATAAATCTCCGCCGCCCATACCTTGATTTCGCAAGCGAATCCGCTGGCCTGATACCATAGCAGGAGGCAGATTCACCTCGATCGCTCGCCCATCTTCCAGACGAATTCGCTCGGTACCGCCCGAATAAGCCCTTTCCAAAGGCAGAGTTAGCCTGGCCTCGATGTCTCTTCTCGTTTCGCGCTCGACTGTTTCCCTAATTTCCCGTCGCATTTCGCGATCGGCTATATCCCTTCTGATTTCGCGATCGACTATCTCCCGTCGCATTTCGCGATCGACTGTTTCTCGTCGCATCTCGCGATCGTCTGTTTCTCGTCGCATTTCGCGATCGACTGTTTCTCGTCGCATTTCGCGATCGTCGAAATCCCTTCTAGGTGGGCGAGAATTAGCAACATAACTCGTTTTCTTAGAAGCCGTACTCCACGGTTCAGAGGAGGCGACTCCCGCTGCATCATTCGCTGTCGCCATCCTCACTTCCCGGCGCCTTCCGAGCACTTGGTCGAGAAATTTATTAAAATCCGAGTAATCACTAAAATCTACATCTTCTGTCGGTTTTTTGCGGGTAGTTTTACTGTTTCCCCAAGTTTTGAAATTGGGAAGTCGCACCCCTTGCTTTCCTTGAAATCCTTTTTGTTTCCAGAATTTACTAAACTGATCGTATTGAGCGCGCTTGTCAATATCGGAAAGAATATCATAAGCTTCATTAATATCCTTAAACCTATCTTCAGCAGATTTGTCCCCTGGATTTACGTCAGGGTGCAACTGTCTGGCTAGCCGTCGATAGGCTTTTTTTATCTCATCAGCCGTGGCCTCTTTGGGCACTCCCAAAATTAGATAGTAATTACGAAAATTCTGCATAATTAGTCATTAGTCATTAGTTATTAGTCATTAGTTATTAATTATTAGTCATTAGTCATTAGTCATGCTGCTTCCCTGCTTCAAACTAGGGACTAATGACTAGGGACTAATGACTAACCACTAATTACAGCCAATCGTCGTCATCATCCCAATCGTCGCTTTGATTTTGATAAGGGCGAGTGGGGCGATTAGCACTGCTTCTACGATCGCCCATACGATCGCCCATACGATCGCCCATACGATCGCCCATGCGATCGCCCATACGATCGTTCATACGATCATAGGGGCGATCGGGAATTGGATCGACAGTCGATCGCCTGTACGGCTTAGCATTGGTATAATAGCTGCTGTCATCGCTGCGTCGCTTGGTACTGTCGCCTGTAAAAGTCCGCTTCACAGACTCAAAGAAATCATCATCATCGTCATCATCAGCAAAAGCTGAAACTTCTCGGCTCAAATCGTAAAGAGCATCTTGCAAATCCGAACCAACTTGGTCAACTCCCCGCTCATCATTGCGTTCCAAACTGTCTCGCAATTCCCGAATTAAAGTTTCAATTCGCTGGCGGCTTCTTTGAGCAAACTGCATTCCGCGATCGAGCGCAACTTCCCGCAACTGTCGCTCGGCTTGATAAGCTAAAGCTTCAGCGCGATTGCGTTTTTCCACCTTTTCGCGCTGCAACTTATCAGCTTGAGCAAACTGTTCCGCATCGCGAATCATTTGATTCACTTCCTGCTGAGTCAGCGTCGAAGCACCTTGCACAGTAATGCTTTGTTCCCTGCCGGTTGTTTTGTCCAAAGCAGTCACCAACAGCATCCCGTTAGCATCAATATCAAAAGCTACTTGCACCTGCGGAATCCCTCGCGGTGCCGGCGGAATTCCCGTCAGTTTAAACCGTCCCAAAGACTTATTATCTCTGCCTAATTCCCGTTCCCCTTGGATCACGTGAATTTCTACCACAGTTTGGTTGTTTTCAGCAGTCGAAAAAATGTCCGATCGCCTGACGGGAATAGTAGTATTGCGAGGAATCAATTTTTTCATCACCCCGCCGATAGTTTCCAAACCCAGCGACAGCGGCGTCACATCCAACAGCAGCACATCGCGGACATCGCCACCCAAAATCCCCGCCTGAATTGCCGCACCCACCGCCACAACTTCATCGGGATTCACATTTTGATTGGGTTCTCGATCGATTAAACTGCGAACAACTTCCTGCACCAAAGGAATGCGAGTCGAACCGCCGACCAACACAACTTCATCAATGCGAGAAGGACTCAAACTTGCATCAGCCAAAGCTTGTTTGACTGGCCGCCGCAACCGCTGCACCAAATCTGTGCACAGCCCCTCAAATTGACCGCGAGTCAGCCGCGTCTCCAGATGCAAAGGCCCATCTTCATTCGCATCGATAAACGGCAAATTAATCTCCGTGACACCGACTCCCGACAGTTCAATCTTGGCTTTTTCAGCCGCTTCGATTAAGCGCTGCAAAGCTTGGCGGTTGCGTCGCAAATCAATTCCTTCTTTTTCTAAGAATTGTTCTGCCAACCAGTCAACAATTTTAGAGTCAAAATCATTGCCGCCTAATTGAGTGTCGCCGCTAGTTGCTTTAACTTCAAATACTCCGTCTCCCACGTCTAAGATAGAGACATCAAAAGTACCGCCACCCAAATCAAACACTAAAATAGTTTGACTTTCTCGCCTCTCCAAACCATAAGCCAAAGAAGCCGCCGTCGGCTCATTTAAAATCCGCTTAACATCAAGTCCCGCAATTCGTCCAGCATCGCGCGTCGCCTGTCGCTGCGAGTCGTTGAAATAAGCGGGAACAGTAATTACAGCCCCCGTTACCTCTTGTCCCAGATAGCGGCTGGCTTCATCGGCCAGTTTCCGCAACACCATCGCCGAAATTTCCTCTGGGGCAAAATCTTTTTTCAGGCGCGGACACTTGACTTTGATGTTCCCGTTGTCGTCGCGGCGAGTTGTGTAAGGGACGCGCTTTGATTCTGGAGTCAATTCAGTATATTTGCGTCCGATGTACCGCTTGACGGCGTAAAAGGTGTTTTGCGGGTTGAGAACAGTCTGGCGTCGGGCCATCTGTCCCACAAGGCGTTCTCCTTCCTTTGTGAAAGCGACTACTGAGGGAGTTGTCCGCATCCCTTCTGCATTGGCAATCACAACCGGTTTGCCGCCTTCCATGACGGCTACTACTGAGTTTGTTGTTCCGAGGTCAATGCCAACTACTTTACCCATGCGTCAGTTGTCTCCTGTGGCGTTGTGTGTAGCCTTTTCAATATAAGCGTTAAGTATGATTGCATTTATTGTACCGCGTCGAGAAGCGGGGGCTGCAGGGGGATTGCCTCACCTGCGGTTCAGGTTGCTGGGGTTGGCTGGGTGCGATCGATCCACTGGTGGATCGGCGAGATCCTGCGAGAAGTAGGAGTGTCAACTTGGGAAAGCAGTGTATGTTCATCTTTTGACAGCCAAAAAAATTTCAGAATAGATTAACTAATGCGTTTTGCTAAACTAAAAGCAGCTAGCAGGATTGTTGAGTAAACAGGAACATACAAATATGACTGTCAACTCTGTTCAAAATTCAGAATCCTCTCAAGAACACTCGATCGTTGACGTGCAACAGACAAGCTGCTGCATTGTCGGAGGTGGGCCTGCAGGTGCTGTTTTAGCTTTACTTTTAGCGAGGCAAAACATTCCAGTCATCCTGCTAGAACTACACAAAGATTTCGATCGAGAATTTCGCGGCGATACGCTGCATCCGTCTGTAATGGAAATTATGGAGCAATTGGGTTTAGCAGAAAAATTGCTGCAATTGCCCCATACAAAAATGCACAAACTCACCATCCAAGCTGCTGGGAATACCGCCACACTCGTAGATTTAGCCTGTCTTAAAACCAAGTATCCTTACATCACTATCCTTCCCCAAGTCAAGTTTCTCGAATTCATCACTGCCGAAGCGCAGCGCTACCCCAGTTTTCAGCTAGTAATGGGAGCTAATGCACAAGAAACGATCGTAGAAAATGGGGTTGTGTGCGGAATTCGATACCGGGGACGCGGGGGATATCATGCAGTGCGATCGACCCTCACAGTCGGTGCAGACGGTCGATTTTCCCGCCTGCGCCAATTAGCAGGTTTTGAACCGATTAAAACTTCCCCGCCGATGGATGTCCTTTGGTTTCGTTTGCCGCGCAGTCCCCATGATGTCCAAGATTTTGGCGTGGGAGGTCGAGCGGTTGGAGGTCATTTATTAGTCATGATTGACCGCTTGGATTATTGGCAACTCGGTTACATTATTCTGAAAGGCAGCTATCAGAAATTGCGCGACTCAGGAATAGAAGCTTTGCAAAAATCTGTTGCTGAATTAGCACCAGAATTTGCGGATAGGGTCGAGCAACTGAAAGATTGGTCGCAAATTTCTTTCTTGTCGGTTGAATCGAGTCGCCTTCCCCGCTGGTATCGTCCCGGTTTGCTCTTAATTGGGGATGCTGCTCATGTCATGTCGCCTGTAGGCGGTGTGGGAATTAACTATGCTATTCAAGATGCTGTCGTCGCGGCTAATGTACTCAGCACCCCCCTGAAAAATAATCACTTGCATCTGTGGGATTTGGCAGAGGTGCAGCGACAGCGGGAGTTGCCCACACGCATTATTCAAGCATTTCAGTCGTTTGTACAGGAGCGAATTATTAAGGGGGCATTAGATACAAATCGACCGTTTACACCGCCACTTTTGTTGCAGTTACCAATTTTGCGAAATATTCCAGCGCGATTAATTGGTTTTGGATTAAACCGGGTTCGGGTGCGAAATCAATGAGATACACCAATCCTAAATATAGAGGTAGAATGACGCACGGGTGGTCAGAAATCGGGTTTTTTGACGAAAATCTTTCGCACTCACCCAGATATTCGGTAAAAAACCCGGTTTCTTTGGCATAGATGAGTAATTCCTGACCAGATTGAATTTCAGTACCAACTTAATGAGGCCAGAGTTATGCAAAGTATTAAAGTACGATCGCGCGTTGGTGCAGACAGAATTACTTGTTGAGAAATATTGTTTGCAGACTTAGAGGAAAACGATGATCGAACAACTGACCCCGCAACAAAAAGCCCTGATTCCAGTTTATCGAGAAAAATGGCGAAAAATTGCACTCTCTACTGAGCCGATCGAGCGCGAAGCAGCAGCAAAATCCGTAAGATTTGCCTATGCAGCCCTCGGCTATAAAGAGCCGCAGATAATAATCTGTGATAGCCCCCGTGCAGCTTTCGATCGCATCTTTATCCCAATTTTTGAAAGCTGCCAAAAATCTCCATCTGGGAGAAATATCAAACAGGAAATAACCGCAGTTTTAGGCCATGATCTGACATACAAAATGCTGACTCAAATAGTGACCAGAAAAGAGGAGTTTTTTTTTCTCTGCTGAATACAGAGGTATATAGATTTCTAAGATACCAATTGGTAGACTATTTTAACCTGCTGCTGTGGTCAGCATTTGGCAGTTTAGAAAGCTGTATCAATTTTCGCAGGCAAATCACCGGAATTTATACATGGCACGAAAGATGGCGTAAATTCGATAGGTTTGCCAGACACCAACACAATGACATCAATAAATTTTTTTTTGCATCGATATCTCGCGGCGCGTTAAGTGATTTCTATATTTCAGTATTAAACGGCGATCGCGATCCAGTTAAATGGAGAGCATTTCAGTTGCTAGTTGCCAACTGTGGGTGGATTTATCCTTTTGAAAAGACTTGTATTGTGTGCGATCGCCCCCGCATCCTCTCCTTCGACAGTGAACACCGCCTCCACGCCGAAGGAGGGCCCGCCATTCAATTTGCTGACGGATACAGCCTCTATGCTTATCACGGCGTCACCTTACCCGAAAAATACGGCAAAATCCATCCGAACGAATGGCGATCGTAATGGCTTTTAGAGGAAGAAAATACCGAATTAAAGAAATTCCTAATTCAAACAATTGGTGATAACTGATATCTGGCATCAATAGTTATAATTTCAGTTAAAACCTCCATTGCTCTCCCTATCAAAAACACCTACAATCTAAATAAAACTATGAAATTTACCCTAGATGTAGAAAACAACCCTACAGGCTGGCCAGACCACACTCAGCTACCCGAATCAGACGGTACTTTTGTGAAAAATTTCCAAGAACACCCTCAAAGCATCCTGCTAACAGATTCAATTACTCCCGTTTTGCAAAGAATTCACGCTGACGGGAACTATTGCATCGGTCAAGACAGCGGCATTTATTGGCGATTAACTGAGCCGCTAGAACGGGGTGCGGAAGCACCGGACTGGTTTTATGTGCCTAATGTTCCGCCAACAATTGACGGTCAATTGCGCCGTTCTTATGTGATGTGGCAAGAGTTTGTATCACCGTTAATTGTGTTAGGATTTGTATCCGGTAATGGGGTAGAAGAACGGGAAAGAACGCCTTTATTGCGATCGGGTCAACAGGAAACTAAGCCGGGTAAATTCTGGATTTATGAAAATGTCATCCATCCGGCATTTTACGGAATTTATGAAGTAACAAAGGCTAGTGTTGAAGTCTATCACCTGATCGAAGATAGGTATCAATTAGTTGCTGCAAATGAGCGCGGTCATTATCCCATTGAACCGTTAGGAGTGGAATTGGGAATTTGGCAAGGAATGTATCAAAATGTGGAATTACCTTGGTTGCGCTGGTGGGATAGTGAAGGGAATCTGTTGTTATCGGGAGCAGAAAAAGCCGATCGCGCCGCAGACCAATTAGAGCAATTGCGCGCTCAGTTGCGAGGGGCTGGAGTTGAACCGCAATTGTGAATTGTCTGAAAATGCGATCGCGCCCATCCCCAGCGATCGCACCTAAAAACTTTACAATGGCGATCGGGAACATCGATCGCTCCTATTGAAGCTAAAATCAAACAACAACCCAAAATAAATCTATGGGACTCTTTGACAAGATTCGCGGCGAATTTGTCGATATCATCGAATGGTTGGACAATACCAGCGATACCATTGCCTATCGATTTGAGCGCCACCAAAACGAAATTAAACAAGGTGCTAAACTAACTGTACGACCAGGACAAATAGCAGTCTTTGTCAGCGAAGGTCAAGTTGCCGATGTATTCGCTCCGGGAATGCACGAACTGTACACCCGCAATTTACCCGTTCTGAGTACCTTAAAAGGTTGGCCCTACGGTTTCAACTCTCCCTTTAAAGCAGAAGTCTACTTTTTTAACACCAAAATATTTACCAACCTGAGATGGGGAACCTCTAACCCTGTAATTATCCGCGATCCAGAACTCGGTCCAGTGAGAATGCGGGCTTTTGGCACATACAATATTAAAGTTTCCCATCCAGAACAACTCTTAAAACAACTAATCAGCACTGACGGACTATTTCAAGTAGATGAAATCACCGATCAACTCCGCAATACAATAGTCAGTGCCTTTGCCAATTGGGTTGGCAATTCCCGCGTTCCCCTGCTGGACTTTGCAGCAAACTACACGCAGATGGGCGAACAGGTACGAGTTGCCATAGAGCCAAGTATCCAGCAGTTTGGGTTAGAATTAACTCAGATATTAATTGAAAATATCTCGATGCCGCCTGAAGTTGAAGAAGCACTCGACAAACGAGCCTCTATCGGACTTCTGGGAAATATGCAGCAATATACCCAATATCAAGCTGCTAACGCCATAGAAGCATCAGCAAATAACCCCAGCGGCGGCAATCAAGCATTAGAATTGGGCATGGGAATGGCACTAGGTCAGCAAATGACAAATATGATGCAGCCGCCAGCATCGCAAACACCGCCGCCACCTCCTCCGCCAACACAACATCAGTGGTATATTGCCCAGAACGGTCAACAATCAGGCCCTTTTGGATTGGAGCAACTTTTGCAAAATGGTTTGACACATCAGGTAATGGTGTGGCGTGCCGGTTTTGACGGCTGGAAGTTAGCATCGCAAGTGCCGGAATTAGCATCTTTGTTGGCGACAGTACCGCCGCCTCCCCCGCCAGCAGCAGCATAAATTTTTGTTTGCATATTTAGTTAATTGGTAATTGGTAATTAATCTGCTTTCCCGATTACCAATTACCAATTACATCACCAATAAACTATTATGAATACTTCTGAAACTGCTGTTAAACGTTTTCCCTGTCCTAGCTGCGGGGCTTATTTAGAGTTCAACCCCCAAGCAGGAAAGCTCAAGTGTGCTTACTGTGGCTGGGAAGATGCAATTCCCCAAACTGCTGAAGAGGTAAAGGAGAACTCTTACGAACAATATCTCCAAGTCGATCGCACGACGCTGGCAACTTTATCAACAACAGCCGTTGAAGTAAAATGCAATGATTGCGGAGCAAGTGTTACTTTTGAACCGCCGAAAGTAGCGGGTAAATGTCCATTTTGTGCTTCTCCAATTGTGACGCAACCTGCAAAGGCTAGCCCTAGCGTGCATCCAGAGGGAATTGTTCCTTTTGAAGTTACTGATAAACAGGCCAGAGAAAGCATTCAGAAGTGGCTAAGCAACCGCTGGTTTGCTCCTTCTGCTTTGAAATCCCTAGCCCAACAGGAGCAAATTCAAGGCGTTTATTTGCCGTTTTGGACTTACGACACTTATACAGTGAGTTATTATCAAGGTTCTCGCGGAGAACACTACTATGTGACTGAAACTTATACAGAAAAAAACTCCCAAGGCGAAACTGAAACTAAAACTCGCGAAGTGCAACATACTAGGTGGTGGCCTGCTTCTGGCAGAGTCGATCGCTCTTTTGATGATATTCTGATTCCCGCTACAAGTTCAGTCGATCGCCCGCGTCTGGATGCGTTAGAACCTTGGCATCTCAAGGAGTCGCTGCGCGCTTACAATTCATCTTATTTGGCTGGGTTTGAAGCTCAGCGATCGCAAGTTTCTCTCACTCAAGGATTTGAATCTGCTAAAAATGTCATGGCCGGTACTATTCACTTCGATGTTTGCAGGAATATTGGTGGCGACGAGCAGCGGGTTCACAGCATTTCTACTGATTACAATGCTATCACTTTTAAGCATATTTTGCTACCTGTGTGGCTGTGTGCCTATCGCTATCAAAACCAGCGATATCAAGTAATGGTTAATGCACGCACCGCTGAAGTTCAAGGCGAGCGTCCCTACAGTGTTTGGAAGATTACTGCTGCTGTGGTTAGCGGTGTCGTCCTTGCGGGTGTTATGTACCTCTTGTTTACTGGTAATTGGAAATATATCCGTGTTCCCGGTTTGCCTCAACCCCAACCCCAACCAACTTCCTTACCTGTACCCAGCCAAAAATTACCGCCAGCGCCTGTTCCCTCTACCGCACCTGTACCGAGCCAAAAATTACCGCCAGCGCCTGTTCCTTCTACCGCACCACCGAATAAAAAATTACCGCCAGCGCCTGTTCCCTCTTCACTGTAGCAATTCTGGATGGAGCAATCATCGGAGGCGGCGGAGGCATCGTCGTCGGTGGAGTAGTCGCGATCGATGTCAGTAAAATTAACTCAATTATTATTTGCTCCGAATCAATAAATTTAATGTAAATCTGCCTTAAGGAGTACACAACAGTGTTTGTACGTGTATTTTTTAAAACACCTAAATTAAAGAGAAAAAAATCTCTTTAATTTAGGTGTTGCTTTAAGGATAGATTATGAGTACAGTCGATTTAATTGTACTGAGGATTTTAATTAAAACCAATAATATTTTTAGAAAAAATAGACTAAATACGAAGTATCGACATTTAAAAACACGTTCAAAAACTGCACTTTATAGCATATCAAAGATACAAAGAAAGCAAAATTTTGTATATGTATTGTATCAAAAATTTAAACAAATCTTTAATAATTAGTACAATAAACGAAGTTTTTATAACATAATTTGAGGATAAATTGTATGAATCAAAATCAAATTAAGTGGCTGGCCGCAGCTCTAATGCTAATAGACCACATCGGATTTATGCTTGAAGCAGAACCCATGCGTATCATCGGCCGCCTCAGTTTTCCGTTGTTTAGTTGGGTATTTGCTCAAAACTGGAAACGACCGGGGGACAAAAATCCTCTAATTACTCGACTGATATTATTTGGGGTACTTTCTCAAATACCTCATATGTTACTTTTTGGCAATTTACAGTTAAACATCATGTTTAGCTTTGCCGTAGCAGCACTAACTTTGAGCTACATCCGACGCTTCGATCGCAAAATTGCAGTTTTAAGCACAGGTCTAGTAACTGCTCAAATTTTAGGAGTGAGTTACGGCTGGTATGCAGTGGCTTGCCCGCTATTGATGATTAGGTGGAAAGGAGGAGGATCTCGCCTTTGGTGGTTCCGCTGGACTATAGCAAATATCGCATATGCAATTAGTTGCAAAAGCTGGATTCAAATTTTCGCCCTATTCACACCGCTAGTTCTGGCATACTACGATAGCTCTAAAGACAAAAAACCCACGGCTATAGAAAAAAGATTTTTCTATTATTTTTACCCACTACACCTTGGGGGGCTAGCGGCACTGCGAACAATTGTCTAAATAAGACTGCGGATTCTAATTAGTTCATTGTTGATTTTTTCTTTAAGCGAAGTACAACCGCGTCTCTGAGCGATCGCGCTCTTCTGGGGGCGATCGCTTTCTAAACTGTATTGCCAACATTCAACTGACCGAGGCGCTTCAAAATACTCAGCACACTGTACAAATCATTCCCCGGATTGAAAAGGTAAAACTTCCGAGAAAAAGCGTACTGTGCTGTTTCCCGCTTAACTAATTTGACAAATAGAAAATCTGCCCCATTCATTAACAATCCGTAAGTAGGTCGATCGCTATTCAGATTAGCTAACATATAAGCTAGTAACTGCGGGATGCCTACTTCCAAAGAAAACGCCGCTTTCTTAGATTCAATAACTACTACCCACAACTCCTGAAACAAAGCCAAAACATCCAACTGTCCACTGACAATCATTCCTTCATCTTCGTCCACAATTTCTACAGATTTTTCGGAAGTAACATGAAAAGGAGCCAGATAAAAATCCGCTAGCTAAATCCAAAAAAGGAGACAGCACAACCATTTTGACTGTATTTTCTAGAAGTGGCGGATGTTTGAGCAAATTCCTGTAACTTGCCTTCACTCGGTCTAATCGCTGTTTTTCATAATCGCTAATTTCTGGCAAATCATCTTGCCACTCGCGAAAGAATTGGTCATCCTCAACCCACTCTATTTTGAAGTTGGTTTCCAAATCGTTCAGCGCGACATTTCTAGCGTGAATTGTTTCTACCATAAAATTAAGCAATTCATCCAAATCTGCTCTTGATTTATGATAGCAATAATTGCTAAATTTCCGTTAATACTGAAGTATTGCGTCTTTTAAAACAGGACATCGCTGAATGCTGAATAACGATATTGCCCGCAGTTCCCTTAGTCCGGCAGGGGTTTAAACCCCTGCCTCAAAGCAAAAGTCCTCTGAAAGAGGACTAATGTATTCTTCAGTCCTCTTTCAGAGGACTTGCGCTATGAGACAGGGAATTCATTCCCTGGCGGACTGTGGGACTGAGAGAGGGCTCGCCGCATCCACCTTCCCCATTTCCCAAAAAAATGTAACGAGTTGTAAAGTATAATTAAACCGAAGCGAACACAGAGGCCAAGTAGTATCAAATGCGAGTTGCGATCGCCGGAGCAGGCTTAGCAGGACTTTCCTGCGCTAAATATCTTACCGACGCGGGCCACACCCCCATCCTCCTAGAAAGTCGGGACGTACTCGGCGGCAAAGTAGCCGCCTGGAAAGATGCAGATGGCGACTGGTACGAAACCGGCCTCCACATCTTCTTCGGTGCATACCCGAATATGCTCCAACTCTTCAAAGAACTTGACATTGAAGACCGGCTGCAATGGAAAGAACACTCGATGATTTTCAATCAGCCGGAAACCCCCGGAACCTATTCCCGCTTTGACTTTCCCGACCTTCCGGCCCCCTTCAACGGCGTCGCAGCCATCTTGAGCAACAACGATATGCTCACCTGGCCCGAAAAAATCCGCTTCGGTATAGGTTTGATTCCGGCGATGCTTCAGGGTCAAAACTATGTCGAAGCAATGGACAAATACTCGTTTTCCGACTGGCTGAAAAAGCAAAACGTCCCCCCCAGAGTCGAAAAAGAAGTATTCATCGCCATGTCCAAGGCGCTCAACTTCATCGACCCCCACGAAATATCTGCAACCATACTGCTGACAGCCCTCAACCGCTTCTTGCAAGAGAAAAACGGCTCGAAAATGGCCTTTTTAGACGGTTCCCCCACAGAGAGGTTGTGTCAGCCGATGGTAGACTACATAACTGAGCGCGGCGGCGAAGTCCGGCTGAATGCACCCATCAAAGAGTTTTTGCTCAACGATGACAACACGGTGCGCGGCTTCCACATTCGGGGCGTCAAAGGGGCAGAGTCAGAAATTCTGACCGCCGATATTTACGTTTCCGCGATGCCGGTTGACCCGCTGAAGCTGATGATGCCGAAACCTTGGGGCGAAATGGATTATTTCAAACAGCTCGAAGGTTTGGAGGGAGTACCCGTCATTAATGTACACTTGTGGTTCGATCGCAAGCTAACTGAAATCGACCATTTGCTGTTCTCGCGATCGCCCCTGCTGAGCGTCTACGCCGACATGAGCAACACCTGCCGCGAATATGCCAACCCAGACAAATCAATGCTGGAACTGGTTTTAGCACCGGCCAAAGACTGGATCGGCAAATCTGACGAAGATATCGTCGCAGCCACAATGGTCGAGTTAGAAAAACTCTTTCCCGATCAAATCCCAGAACCAGCCAAACTGCTCAAATATCACGTAGTCAAAACCCCTCGTTCCGTCTACAAAGCCACTCCCGGACGCCAGCAGTGCCGTCCCACACAAACAACTCCCATTAGCAATTTCTATCTAACGGGGGATTATACGATGCAGCGTTATCTTGCGAGTATGGAAGGTGCCGTGCTTTCTGGTAAGCTGACAGCGCAGGCTATTTCAACGGCCAATAACCAATGAAAAATTAAGAATTTTTCATAAAGACGTAAAAAATCTCCCGTTTTCTAAACGGGGGAAAATCAGTTCTAATCTTTAAATTTCTTATTCTCGGATGCTGCAACTGTCAAAACTCCAGTGCATGAGAACTCTGGCCTCTGTTGATGACTCCTACGAACTGTGCCGCCAAGTCACGGCGAGTTATGCCAAAAATTTTTATTTAGGCACTCAACTCATGCCCGAAGCCAAGCGTCGGGCGATTTGGGCGATTTATGTCTGGTGCCGCCGCACCGACGAACTCGTAGACGGGCCGGGTTCTGATGCAACGACCCCTGAAACCCTCAATCTGTGGGAAAAACGCCTAGAATCTGTGTTTGCCGGCCATCCTCACGACGACTACGACGTAGCTTTGGTGGATACGCTGTCTCGTTTCCCGATCGACATTGGGCCGTTTCGAGAGATGATTGCGGGCCAGCAAATGGACTTGTACCGCAGCCGCTACGAAACTTTTGAAGAGCTCAATCTTTACTGTTATCGAGTAGCGGGTACTGTCGGACTGATGTCGATGTCTGTCATGGGTGTGGACGAGTCGAATCCGGCTGCTAACTGGAATTGGCACTGGGGCAATAAAATTCCCAAAGAAGAAGCCATCTCCCTCGGTATTGCCAAGCAGTTGACTAATATTCTGCGCGATGTCGGAGAAGACGCCCGCCGCGGCCGTATTTACATTCCCTTAGAAGACTTAGCCTTGTTTAACTACACCGAAGAAGATTTATTCAACGGTGTAATTGACAACCGCTGGCGGGAATTGATGCGGTTTCAAATTCAGCGAGCTCGCAAATTATACGCCAGCGCCGAACCGGGAATTAAAGTGCTCAGTCCCGATATCCGCTGGACAGTTTGGGCGGCTACAATGCTGTACAGCAGGATCTTAAATGCGATCGAACGCAATCAATATGATGTGTTTCAGAAGCGGGCTTATGTTACCAATTCTCAGAAACTGCTGTGTCTCCCCGCCGCTTGGATGAAGTCAAAAGTGCTTTAACCGCAGGCAATTTTGCTGGCGATTCGGCAACGGGTAAGGGGTATTTGTCAAGTTACAAATTATATGATGTCCAGCAAATTGCATATTAGGTTTTTGGGGACAGGGCAGTGCCGTGTCCCTACCTGTTGTGTGTTAATTGGAGTCAATCGATTTTAGATTTTAGATTTTAGATTTTAGAGGCGACCCCACGGATAAATGCGGGGGCTTGAGGATTTTCGATTTTCGATTTGGGATTGATTCCACCGATAAATCACGTGGCGGGTACCATCAAGAAATTCTTGGTCAAAGTGGCGGTGTAGCGGGTAAAATTTTCAATTGGGCGATCGAACTTTCCAACAATTGCTTTTCCTGCTGGAGTTTTGCTTCTAAATTTTGAATTTGTTCTCGGCGGGCTTCAACTTCAATCAAGCGGCGAGACAATTCTTGACTCTGCAAAGTGAGAGATTGCCTCCAATCTTCTACTTTTTGGGCTTCTTGCTGCAAAAAATCGGGAGTAAAACCTGTTGTTAAATATTTCTCTACTAATTGTAGTACCCAGTTTGTAGCTGCTTGAATATCCAAAACCTGGCTATTTTGGTCAACATTTGCTAATACTAAAATCCCTGCATTTAAAACATTCGTTGCAGAGTTAATTGGATTGTGAGCAAAATCTTTCTGTAATGTCAAGAAACTTTCTTCACTAAGAATAGCCCAAGTATCATCAGAATTTTGGCAAGCCAGCAATTGCAGACTTATCTCGCCTAAATTTTCCTGATTTTGTACTTTGGCTAAATATAACATGAGGGTTATTAGTAATTGGTAAGTGGTAATTGGGTATTAATTATTGGTTATTAGTTATTTGTTGTAGGATTTGCGAGATCGTAGGGGCGGGTTTTACAAACAATCTATGCCTGAAACTAACTATCTCGTAAACCCGCCCCGGCCACAGTCAACAGTCAACTCTTAAAACAACTTTAGCCGATCGCGCCTGTGGTGCGTGAGAGTCAATATTTTCCTTGGGATTCCCAGATTTTTCGCCCTCACGCAGCCTACCAATTGACTAAAAACAGTCAACAGTTAACAGTCAGCAGTCAACAGTCAACAGTCAACAGTCAACTATTAAAACAACTTTAGCCGATCGCGCAAAATCTCCGCTTGTTTTTCGGCTTCCGCCAAAGCATCCCTCGCCCCCTGAACAACATCAGGAGTAGCCTTATCCACAAACTTCTGATTAGTCAAACGCGCCGCAGTATGCTTAATTTCAGCTTCCACTTTGCTCAACTTCTTTTCTAATTTAGCACGCAAAGCCGCCAAATCGACCACCCCAGCCAGAGGAATCAATACTTGCACAGTACCGACAACCCCAGCAATTGTCTGGCCCAAATCTGTATCCAAACTAGCAGTTACAGTCAGATTTTCGACTTTTGCCAAATCCTGAATGTAAACGCCTCCATCTGAGATTATTTGGCGTTCTTTCTCGTTTTCGCTTTGCAAAATCGCCGTCACCTTCACACTGGGTTTGATATCAGAATCAGCCCGCAAATTGCGAATAGTGCGAATTGTACCGAACAACAACTCAAACTGCTGTTCCAAATCAGCATCAATGAGTGATGCGTTTGCTTCAGGATAAGCTTGCAAAGCCAAACATTGATCATCACCTGTTTGAGTCAGAGTGTGCCAAATTTCCTCAGTAATGTGCGGCATAAAAGGATGTAGTAGTTTCAGAATCCCTTCCAACACCAAAGCAAAAGTTTGCTGTGCCACTTTCTTAGAATTTGGTTCAGCATCCTGTTGCAAGCGAGACTTGACTAACTCAATATACCAGTCACAGAAATCGCCCCAAATAAACTCATAAAGTCCCTTCGCCGCTTCCCCCAAACCGTAATTTTCCAAACAATTACGGCTTTGTTGCACAACTTGATAATAGCGAGAAAGAATCCAGCGATCGCACAATTCCAAACCACCTCCCACAGAAGGACTTCCCAATTGTTGCGGAGTCTGTCCCTCCAAATTCATCATCACAAACCTAGCCGCATTCCACAACTTATTCGTGAAGTTCCGCGAAGCTTCCACCGATTTCGATTCATCAGTTTTGCGATCGTACTCCATGCGAATATTTTGACCTGCCCCAACCACTTCCTTAACCAAAGTGTAGCGCAAAGCATCAGTACCGTACTTACCAATCAACAGCAGCGGGTCGATACCGTTGTTTTTACTCTTAGACATTTTCTGACCGTTTTCATCCAACACCAAACCGTGAATGTAAACAGTATCAAAAGGCATTTTTTCAGTAAAATGTCCTGCCATCATCGTCATTCTAGCCACCCAGAAAAAGATGATATCAAAACCTGTTACCAAAGTAGTTGTCGGATAGTAAAACTCCAAATCTTTAGTTTCCTCCGGCCATCCGAAAGTTGAGAAAGGCCACAAACCGGACGAAAACCAAGTATCCAATACATCTGGATCTCTTGCTAGCTGCACGTCATTACCAAATTTAGCCGTAGCTTTTTCCCTAGCCTCAGCTTCTGTTTTCGCAACTATAAAAGGTGTTGTATCAGTAATTTCGCCCTGAGTTTCGCTAACAGCATACCAAGCCGGGATTTGGTGTCCCCACCACAATTGCCGGGAGATACACCAATCCTTCAGCTTCACCAACCAATCGCGATAAACCTTTGTCCATCTTTCAGGAACAAAGACTGGTGAGTAATTTTGGTCTAATTCTTTTAAAGCACGTTGAGAAAGAGGATCGATCTTGACAAACCATTGCGTAGATATCAACGGTTCGACCGGGACTTTGCCGCGTTCGCTGTAGGGAACTGTATGCTTATAATCTTCTATTTTAACCAAAACACCGTCAGCTTCTAACCGCTTTACCACATTTTTGCGGGCAACAAATCGGTCTTGTCCTTGGAACTCTCCGGCATTTTCATTTAAAGTGCCGTCCTTATTCATGATGTTAATAAACGGCAAATTGTGACGTTTACCCATCTCGAAGTCATTCGGATCGTGGGCGGGAGTCACCTTGACACAACCAGTTCCAAAAGTCGGATCGACAAACTCATCAGCAATGATTGGAATTTCGCGATTGACGATCGGCAAAGTGACAGTTTTACCGATAAGATGCTTGTAGCGATCGTCCTGTGGATTCACAGCCACCCCAGTATCACCCAGCATCGTTTCCGGCCGAGTCGTCGCCACCTCCAAATAACCAGAACCATCCGTCAAAGGATAGCGGAAATGCCACAAATGGCCCTCAACTTCCTGCTGATCAACTTCCAAATCCGACACAGCAGACTGACTAGCCGGACACCAATTCACCAAGTAATTGCCGCGATAAATCAGCCCCTCATCGTACAGGCGGACAAACGCTTCTAAAACCGCAGCGGATAAGCCTTCATCCATCGTAAAGCGTTCACGCGACCAATCAACAGACACGCCCAAACTGCGTAATTGATTAGTAATAGTATTGCCAGATTCTGCTTTCCACTCCCAGGCCCGTTCCAAGAATTTTTCTCGGCCTAAATCGTGGCGAGTTTTGCCTTCTGCTTTGAGTTGCTTTTCGAGAATAGTTTGAACTGCGATGCTAGCATGATCCGTTCCCGGCAACCACAGGGTATTGCGTCCAGTCATGCGGTGATAGCGGACGAGGACATCAATCAGCGTCTCTTCAAAAGCGTGTCCCATGTGGAGACTGCCGGTGACGTTGGGCGGCGGGATGACGACGCAGTAAGGTTCGCCGCCGGCTTCTGGGTCAGCTTTGAAGGTTTGATGATCTTCCCAGTATTTTTGCCATTTGGCTTCGGTGGCTTGGGGGTCGTATTGCGGGGGTAGGTTTGCGGTCATTGGCGAGAGGGTGCAGGTTTTATATATAAGATTGTGCCACAGCGGGGGGAAGAGAAGAGGTTTGAACCGCATCGGCGTCAGAGGCAGAGGGAAGACGGATATTCAAGGCGGGGCGAGTTTACGTTAAAATGAAGGTAAAATTAAAAGGTTTGATGGCATTATGAATGTAGCAGCACTTCGACATCAAATCGATCGATGGCTCGATCGACTCTCTCCAGAACATCTGGCATTAGTTGCGAGTTTTATAGAGTTTCTAAGCCAAAAGCAACGTCAGGGAGTAATCATTTCGCAAAATAATCTGCCAGAGGTTTTCTCAGCAGAAATCCAAGAGATGCCTCCTGCTAATTCTTTTAGTATTCCAGAACCCTCAGAAATTGACGGAGAGGGCCAATCTAAAGCAGCGCTTCTACAAGATTTTCGGCAAGCTTGGCACGAAGCCATGACTGGGCAAACCATTTCGGTTGCTCAAATGTGGGAAGGAATTGAAGAGGTTTCGACATCTTCAGTGGTAAAATCCTTTTAATATCTTATTTGACAGAAATCCCTAATCCACAACCCGCCTTCTCTGGGAGAAAGCCACGATTTTGCAGACAAACCGATTTTTTTTTGCCTTAGTCCTACTGGTAAAACAAATTGCAATAATTAAGAATCGCAATGAATAACAGTTATCAAACTCCATAAATTGCGTTTTTTGTTCTCAAACTCAAACAAAAATTTCTAGTTTGTAGGCGGGGTTTAACCTCGTATAGCAACACGGGCTACTGCTATACCTCGATTACTTCACCTCCTTATAATCCACTCCATAACTCGTATCTCGCCCCGAAAAATACGTCTTTTTCCCCGTTAAAGTTTCCAGAGTTTTTTTCGTTTCAGCCGAAGTAATCGAATTCAGCGGCACGCCGAACTTGCTAGCCAAGCCAGCCGCCACGCCCACACCTTGTCCTTGATAAATATTCACCGTCGCAATTCGCCCGACGGATACAGCCATACCCACATAACCGGACGATCGCCCGACAATTGCTAAATTCTTGACTTTGCTAGCCAAAGCGCTTTCTATGCCGAAATTATACACGGGCAGCGGCGGAATTCTCGCAGATAAATTCTTGACTCCGCCCCGCATATCGAAATCGTAGGAAAAACTGCCGATCGACTTTCCGGGTACTGTTCCTCCTTTGATAATCTCCTTCCCCGTCAACGGATCTACCACATCGCGAACGTTCAAACTTTGCCTGATATAAATCTCGTCTGGAATAAATACTCTCACATCTTTACCAGACTTCTTTTGTAGCCAGTGTTGGAGATATGACATTTCTCTAATCATCTCAGGAGTCGGTTTTCTGCCATTAGCTTCCATCTTCATGATTTGGTCAACTTGGTATTTAAACAGAAACCCGTTCCAGGACAGCACATTTTTGTTATAAACGCAGACATTGCCTTTATCAAAAAAGAATCCTTTATTTTGACTAAAGGGCAGATTTCTGTCTATGTGATACGCTGCTCCTATGGCTACACTTCTGATGTCGTAGCCGTCTGTATATGGCTGATAAATCGTACTCCAGAAATTCCTCATCCAGAATTTTGTACTAGCCGGATCTTTAGATTTTGTAATGCTTTCTTTAATCTTTTTTACCAAAGATCGATTGTATAGAATGTCATCTTCTATGCTGCGGAATTCGGACATCGTTATACCTGTAATTGTCGGAACTATAGAGACAGCTAAAGTTTCATTTTTGGATTTTATATTTTGAGATTCATATCCTGTATAATAAGATAATCCGGCTTTCCTGGCTAATTCCGCGTCTTGAGTTACGTCAATAAAAGAGTTGGCTTTAATTCTTAAGGTGCTGCCTTTTACTTCGGCATATTCGATTTTTTTATCTACGACGTGGGGAGTAAGAGTTGAGTTGGAAATAACTCTGACTTTTGCTGCTGAAAGCATTTGCCTGAGAGCTTGATCTGCCCTTTTTGGATCTAAGCAAGATTCGGGCGCATTCGCTTTATCTAAGAATTCCTTAAAACATTGGGCGTAGGGTTGGCGATACCAACCGGGGATTTTATCTACATCGATGTAAGCTAAACCGCCACGGGTGAGTAAGCCGCCCAAAGGTGCTCTTCCGTAGTTCGATCGCACGATCGCAACTTTGCCCTTTGCGCCTAAAGTTTTCTTCGCCCATATCGCCGCACATATCCCCGGTACTTCATCACCATATACTACTACATCGAACGTTTGCTCCGGTGCTTTTTTGGGAGGTACCGGAGGCGGGCTGCTGGATTTTTGCTGCAGAGTTCCATTGTCTAAAGTGGCACTTGCTGGGTTTCTATTTGCGATATAATTTTCTATTTCTCTGAAAGCCGGATAATTCAGTAAAAGTTTTATGGCGGCAAAGATGATTGCAATTGAAGCTAGTTTCTTGAAAGTAGAGAGCATTCAGTTGACTCGTGGATAAATTTGCAATACCTGATAGGGAAGTTCAGGGTTTACGGAGTTGAATATAGCACGTTTAGATAATTTCGACACAGTTTTAAATTTTCCGGGAACCGTGGTAAACGAATCTTCTCAACCCAAACCTGGTGATGCTGTCCTTGGCGGCCAAAATGCTACAATTACATCAATCACCAATTGAAACATAAAAAACATGACTTTTGAGGCAGTTTTAAATCTTGTTAAGCACTTGTCTCTCGCCGAAAAGTTACGATTGATTAAGTGGATAGTTCCTGAAATAAAACGAGAATTAGTTGTTGGGCCGACTCCCCGCAAATCATTGTGGGGTTTATGTGCTGACTTGGGAATTGCACCCTCTGTCGCTGATATAGATGAAGTTCGCAGGGAAGAATGGGCGAATTTCCCAAGGGAGGATTTCTAATGCTGCGTGCTGTAGCGGATACTCATGCTGTGATCTGGTATATCTTTGCCGATTCGCGACTTTCGGTGACTGCTAGAACGACAATAGAACAGATAGCTGCCGAAGGAAATCAGGTGGCTTTTTCATCAATTACATTAGCAGAAATTGTCTATCTGAGCGAGGGATAGCGGATTAATTCAACTACTCTCGATCTATTATTGAGAGAAGTTGAGAGCGATGATGCCTTATTGGTTGAAATTCCTTTCGATCGCAATATAGCTTTGACTTTAAGGCAAGTTGACCGATCGCAAATTCCCGATTTACCCGATCGCATTATTGCTGCTACTGCTTTGTATCTTAATGTACCCGTTATTAGTCGCGATCGCCGGATTCAATTATCTAGTATAGACACAATTTGGTAAATCTGAGTCACTCGACACAGTTTTAACTTTTCCGGGAACTGTTGTTAGCGGTTTTGCCAGTGTTACTGGTTTGGCCGGGCTATTGATGAGGGTAAGGATGGGGGGTACGATCGCCTCTCAGATGTCTGGTGTCGGGAATGGCGATCGGCTACAATAATTTAAGAACAACAATTGAGTCACCTTAAACATACAGAAAAAATGGAAAAACTTTTTGTACATCCTGAATGTCCTTTTTCAGAAAACACATTTAACCTATTGACCAATTTTTATAAAAACCCCAGCTCAGATTTTTACATGGCACACAAAAGAGATTTCTTAAAATATGTAGAAGAGCCATTGAGGTATATTTTCAGTCATGTAGAAGAGCTGTTGCCTGATTTTATAAAAAAATATATAAATATCAAGTGGGAGCAACTTGGCTCAATTGTTGAAACAAACGGTTTACAATCAGTAGCTTACAGTGTGGCTTTTGGTTATGGAGACATCAATTATATAGAGGATGCTCACTTAATGCTAAGATTTGACAACCAAGACTTAACTTTTGGTTTGTATGCAGAATTTAACGAGCTTGATTATATAAGAGATAAATATGAGAGCAATTATATAAATAATCCAAGGGCAATCAACAGCCTTAAACTTTATAACCTTCCCAATCAATATCATTGCTATTTAACTAATAGAATCATTCGCCAGAATTCCTATAGACCTGAATATCGCCAGATCGTAGTTAAACCTCAAAAATATATTGATAAATTATTAAATAGTATTATTTATTTAACGAGCGAACAACCACCAGATTTAAAAGAAAATGAAATTATTAATATTCAGGTTGCTCGATCGCTTGCAGCCGAAGAAGTATTAGGATCTTCTGCAAAACAGTTAATTTACATAATAGCACAAACCTTTAAAAAAGTATTTCCCTTATTTTTTTTGTGTTCCAATATAGTGGAGAATGATTCACCTATACCTATCAATGAATATTTTTCAGTATATGAAAAAGAATTTAATCTCTCGTACAATCTCGAAGAAATTTCAGAACTAACTGGTTTTCAAACATCTGAAATCAACCGCTGGATACGCACCATTAACCGCAAGCAACAAGCCATCATCCAAGGCCCGCCCGGAACCGGAAAAACCTTCCTTGCCCAAAAACTCGCCCAACACTTAATCGGCGGGGGTGACGGTTTCTCAGACACGATCCAATTTCATCCAGCTTATACTTATGAAGACTTTATTCAAGGTATCCGTCCCCAAAGTCAAGATGGGCAATTAACCTATCCAATAGTTTCCGGTAGGTTCCTAGAATTCTGCGAAAAAGCCGAAGCCTGTGAAGACACTTGCGTTCTCATTATTGATGAAATTAATCGCGCAAATCTATCTCAAGTCTTTGGCGAGTTAATGTATCTCCTAGATGACCGACAAGACACAAAACGCTTTATTACACTAGCCAGCGGTCAAAAGTTTAAAATCCCTACAAATGTCCGCATTATCGGCACAATGAACACCGCAGACCGTTCTATTGCCTTAGTCGATAACGCACTCCGCCGCCGCTTCGCATTCATTCCCGTCTATCCAAACTATGAAGTGCTGCGACAGTATCACCAGAGAGAAAAAACAGGTTTTCCAGTTTATAAATTAACTAGCATTCTAGAAGATGTCAATCGGGCAATTAACAACAAACACTATGAATTAGGCATCTCCTTCTTTTTGACAAAAACCTTAGCTGAAGATATCCAAGACATTTGGCAAATGGAAATTGAGCCATACCTCGAAGAATACTTCTTTGATAACCTGGAAAAAATGGATGACTTTCTCTGGGAGAATATCAAGACAAAATTGGGCTATTGACAATCTAACGCCGTCATTAACGCCGATACGGTGGCGTTACCGCATCCACCACAATTATGAAACCAGAATCCCGCCGAATTATTGAACTTAAAGAATATCTATTAGCAACTTTTGAACAAGACTCAATCCCACAATCAGTAGGACAGAAAATATACCATAATTATGCCAAGGAAATCGAGATAGAATTTCCTAACTTTAAAACAAAATATCAATGGCACTTAAAATCTAAAGGCAGAGTTGGCAACATTCCCATCACTCCAGAATTCCACATCGCCATCCGCCCAAAGGTTCCCATCAACAACCTCTTCGGAATGATTGACTATGCCTACAACCTTAAGATAAAATTTCCCCAAGGCTCGATTCAGTGCCAATCTTTAGAAGAAAGTTACGAGAAATTAGCTAACATTCTTGCCCACAAAATTCTAGAACGCTGTCGCAAAGGATTATATCGTGATTACTTACCAAAAACAGAAAGACTCGCCTACATTCGCGGCCGCGTCGATTTGCGGTCAGCCCTGCAAAAACCTTGGGATGTTAAACTAAAATGCCACTATAACGAACAAACAGGCGACATCGAAGATAATCAAATACTCGCTTGGACACTATTCATCATTGGCCGTAGCGGTTTGTGCCGTGAATCTGTTTCATCCACTGTGCGAAAAGCCTTTCACGCACTCCAAGGATTTGTTACATTAAAAACTTTTAAATCAGAAGCTTGTATTGATAGAAATTATCACCGTTTGAATCAAGATTATCAACTTTTACACGCCTTATGTCGATTTTTTTTAGATAACACAGGGCCTAGTCACGAAACAGGCGATCGCGAAATGCTCCCTTTTCTCATAGACATGGCTAATTTATATGAACAATTTGTCGCTGAATGGCTCAAAGCAAATACACCAAAAGGCTTTTTTGTCAAACAACAACACCGAGTCACCCATGACCAAAATTATTACGATCGCATTGACTTACTCCTAGGCGATAGTGAAACAAAAAAAATCCAATACGTCCTCGATACAAAATACAAAGCTCCCGATAAAGTAGCCAATAATGACATTCATCAAATAGTTGCTTACGCAAATGCCTTAAAGTGCCAAAATGCAATTCTCGTCTACCCGCAAAACCTCAAACAGCCACTAGATATAAAAAATGACGATATTCGAGTTCGCAGTCTAACTTTTTCCCTAGATAGCGACCTCCATGAAGCCGGAAAAACCTTCTTAAAATCTCTAGTTCCAAACACCCTCCCCTAACTCTACTCTGCGCCCTCTGCGCCCTCTGCGGTTCATTTATCCACAAAAAAAGAGGCGCAATTGCGCCTCCCAAATCTTTCATGTCTGTGTTCTAAACACTAACAGCCACTTTCGCTTCTTTTGCAGTCAACTTCTCGTAAGTCGCCCGCATCTTCAATCCGACTAACACTTGGAACAAACCAGTTCCATTGTTAGAACCAGGATATTCGCGGTGCTGAAGCAACAGGTGAGTTAACTCGCCTTCATACTTCGCAGAAGTCTTGCTCAAATGGCTTTCGATGTAAATAACTTCTTCGAGATTCTCGAATTGACCATCTACTTCCAAAATCGAGACTTCGTGACCGTAGAAAGCATCAGGCCCGTAGTACATCTTAATTCCGGGATAGGAACAAGTCAGCTTGCGGCCGCAAGGAACCCAGTTAATTGTTGAACCTTCGTCAAACAAATACGCAGGCTCAAAATTGGCGATGCCTTCGCGCTGGATCATCTGCACACGCAGAACTTTCCGCTCTTTGTCATCTTTGATCAAGTTGGTCGGCAACACTTGAATTACCACATCAGCATATTGCTTTTGCGGGTCGATGTAGGCGGTAAAATCCGGTTTGCGAGCATTGATCGCAAACAGCACGTCTTCGTAACGGTGGCCCCGTTCCGCCATGTCGCGCTGGATTTTCCAAGCAATTTTTACCTCGTCGCTGATGTCGAGGTAGACGCTGAAGTCGAGGAGCGATCGAACTCGCTCGTCGTACAGGGGATGCAGCCCCTCAATCACAATCACATGATTCGGCTCTACCCGCTCAGGAGGGTCGAGCAGACCGGTTTCGTGGTTGTAAATCGGCTTGTCGATCGCATGACCTTCTTTGAGAGCCTTCATTTGCTCTGCCATCAGGTCAAAATTGTTCGCTCTGGGGTCAAGGGCTGTAATCCCTGTTTCCTTGCGCTGCTTGCGATCGAGACAATGATAGTCGTCGAGGCAGATTACAGTAACGAAATCTTCCCCGAACAAATCTGTCAATCGGCGTAAAAAAGTAGATTTCCCGCATCCGGAATCTCCGGCAACGCCAATTAAAACCACGCGATCCGGCTTACTGGTCATAGTTTCCCTCTAACAAAATCACTGTTTACTAACTAACTCAAGTCTAGATTCCACAAAATTTCAGCCCGCAGGTAGCCACAAGCAGGCTTTGTGCTGCTTTGCTACCCCGAGAGGATCAAGTTCTCACCAGCATACAGCAGTGAGTTGACTGCCTGCCCGGGAAGACCCAAGCAATCTTCAAGGCAAGTAATTAATACTAACTTTAGCGGTTAATCTTACCAGAATGCGTCGGCCCCCTACAAGCTCAGCCTCATTAAACTGCTCGAATCTTCCTTGATCTGGTGGGGCGCTCCCCAAATCACAAGGACTTATCGGGGCAGATCCCCCGATCGGGTAAAATATTGGCAGTACGCAGACAACAATAGCTATAGGTCAACAGCCGAACGCAAAGCTGGCTCGGTGAGCGCGGCGTTCGGCTAGTAGGGATTTGATAACGCGAGCGATCGCAACTTCAACACTACGGACGGCGTGGCGAGGCCCAAAAATTGGCGCGGCCAATTAGTCCCGATGGCCTTAAGAAAAAAGTAAATTGAGTCTAACGTCACATTCTCTTTCTTTATAACTCTGTATCGTGAAGGAAAATCAACAAATGTACAGCCCAAGCATATCTGGTGTTGCGGCAAACTCAGAATCAGGCAGCCGCATCTTTGTTTACGAAGTGGAGGGTATGCGTCAGAGCCAAGCAACTGACCAAATAAGTAACCCGATTCGCCGTAGTGGTAGCGTATTTATCTCCGTGCCCTACGATCGCATGAATCAGGAAATGCGTAGAATTGCTCGGATGGGTGGCAAAATCGTCAGCATCCGCCCCTCAAACAGCGCTCCCGAAACAAATGGCAAAGTCGCACCAGAAGCAGGGCTACAGAGTCAGAAATCTGGAGAAGAAACTAAGCCCATGACTCAAGCCAAGGAAAAAGTTCAGGTTCCTGTTAACCTTTACAAGCCGGCCAATCCCTATATTGGTAAGTGCATTTCTACAGAAGAATTAGTCAGAGAAGGCGGCGACGGCACAGTCCGCCACGTCACCTTCGACATTTCTGGAGGCAATTTGCACTATCTCGAAGGTCAAAGTATCGGGATTATTCCCGATGGCACGGATAAAAACGGCAAACCTCACAAAATTCGGCTTTACTCGATCGCCTCCACCCGTCACGGCGACCACCTCGACGACAAAACAGTCTCTCTGTGCGTCCGCCGCCTAGAGTACAAAAGCCCGGAAACTGGCGAACAAGTGTTCGGCGTTTGTTCAACTTTTCTCACCGGTTTGCAACCTGGAGATGATGTCAAAATCACCGGCCCCGTAGGCAAGGAAATGCTCTTGCCCGACGACGAAGAAGCCACCATTATTATGATGGGTACCGGTACAGGTATTGCTCCTTTCCGGGCTTATTTGTGGCGGATGTTTAAAGAAAACAATCCCGATTACAAATTCAAAGGTTTAGCTTGGCTGTTCTTAGGAGTTGCTTACACTCCCAACATTCTCTATAAGGAAGAGTTGGAGCAATTGCAGCGCGAGTTCCCCGATAATTTCCGCTTGACTTATGCCATCAGCCGCGAGCAAAAGAATGCTGACGGCGGCAAGATGTACATTCAAAACCGGATTCAAGAGAACGCTGAGCAATTGTGGGAATTGGTTCAAAAGCCAAATACTCACACTTATATCTGCGGTTTGAAGGGTATGGAAGGCGGAATTGATGAGGGAATGTCAGCCGCGGCTGGCAAGTACGGCGTTGACTGGGCTGCGTATCAGAAACAGTTGAAGAAAGAGCACCGTTGGCACGTTGAAACTTATTAATGTGTTACCTGATTTAATCTGATTTGTAGGGTGGGCTTGGCTCGCCCTACAATTTTTGAAGCAGTTTTGAGTCTTGAGGGGCTGGTTCACCCAAGACAAGTGTAAAATATACAGTAAGCTCACCGAAAAAGGGAGATAACTGACATGGTTATAACTTCTACCCAAAAACTCACCTTTGAAGAATATCTGAACTATCAGGGAGAATCAGGTGTTTGTTATGAATTATATCGGGGCAATCTAATCGAAATGCCAACACCTACAGCAATACATATCAAAATTTGTGAATTTTTAGTTTATCAGTTCCGGCGCTTCTTTGCAGCACACAACCTACCGATAGTTGCAATTGTGACTGCCGCCGTCCGAACTGAGGAAAACTCTTGTCGGGTTCCTGATGTGGTGATTTGCACTCAGAGTCTGTGGGAACAAGTCGGCGCGCAACCTGGTTCCGCAGTGCTGGAATTTGAAGAAAAACCGCTGTTAGTTATAGAAGTTACCAGTCAAAATTGGCGGGACGACTACATTCGCAAACGGGCAGAATATGACTTAATTGATATCCCTGAATATTGGATTGTAGACCCAAATCAACCGAAAATACGAGTATGCAGTCGCCCGGAAAATGAAGGCAGTTATTCTCATCAGGAATTTTTGCCGGGACAGCAAGTTCAGTCTGTACAGTTCGCTGAATTTATTTTATCGGTTAATCAAGTGCTATGTCCGCCCCTAGTTGAAGATTTAATTCGAGAAGAACAAGCACAGCTACAGCAACTAGGACAGCAAAATGAGCAACTAGAACAGCAAAATGAGCAACTAGAACAGCAAGTTAATGCCGAAAGGCAGCGGGCCGAAAGATTGGCGCAGCGGCTGCGAGAAATGGGGATAGAGATGGATACAGAACTTTAAATTGCCATGTAAAATCTGGATTAATTAGTCATGTAGATCCCGGACTTTTTTAAGAAGTCGGGTCTCTGGGTATTCAGTGAAGCCACGGTTATCATACAATGATTCTAGATGAAGTGAGTTTCAACGGGTCAAAGTCGTGGCTTTCAAAATTGGTTTGTTAGGTTTGGGTACAGTTGGCGCGGGAACAGCAGAGATTTTGCTCTCCCCAGATGGCCGCCATCCACTGTTGCAGGAATTGGAAATCTATCGGGTGGGAGTGCGCGATATTTCTCGAACTCGGTCTTTACAATTGCCAGAAAATGTGCTGACAACTGACCTAGAAGCGATCGCAACTGACCCGGAAATTGATATTGTAGTAGAACTGATTGGGGGATTGGAACCGGCGCGATCGCTCATTCTGCAAGCTATTGCCAGCGGCAAGCACGTCGTCACTGCCAACAAAGCAGTTATCGCCCGCTACGGAAATGAAATCTTCGAGGCCGCTAACAAAAAAGGCGTTTACGTAATGCTAGAAGCTGCTGTCGGCGGCGGCATTCCAGTCATTCAAACCCTCAAACAATCCTTAGTTGCAAACCGCATTAAAAGTGTCACCGGCATCGTCAACGGCACAACTAATTACATCCTGACGCGGATGCAAACAGAAGGCGCAGACTTTGCCGAAGTGCTCGCCGACGCTCAGCAATTAGGTTATGCTGAAGCTGACCCCACAGCAGATGTAGATGGATTAGATGCTGCCGATAAAATTGCTATTTTAGCCTCGCTAGCTTTTGGCGGACGCATCAAATTAGCCGATGTTCACTGCGAAGGTATCAGAAAAGTTAGTGCGGCGGATATTGACTACGCCGACAAGCTGGGATTTGTGATTAAATTGTTGGCTATTGCTCAAGAAACCTCCCACTACAATGGCAAGCAAGCTGAGGGAGAAAGCGAACTGCTGTCAATTCGAGTGCATCCGAGTTTTGTGCCGAAAACTCATCCGCTGGCTAGTGTTAACGGGGTTTACAATGCAATTTTAGTCGAAGGAGAGCCGATCGGGCAATTGATGCTGTACGGGCGCGGCGCCGGTGCGGGCCCCACAGCTAGCGCCGTAGTATCCGATATCATGAATGTAGCGGCCATCCTGAAAACCGAAACTGTTCCGATTCCTCATCCTTTGCTGAGTTGCAGTCACCAACACTACTGCAAAATTGCTCCGATGCAGGAACTTGTTACTCGCTTTTATGCCCGTTTTTTAACGCACGATACTCCGGGGGTAATTGGCAAACTAGGCACTTGTTTCGGCAACCACAAAGTTAGTTTGGAATCAGTTGTGCAGACGGGAATTCACGGCGATTTAGCAGAAATTGTCGTCGTGACTCACGATGTTAGGGAAGGTAATTTTCAACAAGCACTCGATGAAATTCGCGCGATGGAAGCAGTCGATAGTATTGCTAGCACGTTGCGAGTTTTGTAAAAGTGATTTGCTAGGGGCGGGTTTCACGGACAATATTTGCCAATAATTGAGAATCTATAAAACCCGCCCTCGCCCCACCATAAATCCCCACATACATTTTGCGGATTTGGTAGGGGCGGGTTTCACCTAAAATATGTGCCAATAATTGACAATCTCTAAAACCCGCCCTCGCCCAACGATAAATCCCGATGTACATTGTTCGCCTTTGATATAAGTAAAATTTGATGTGGGCTATCTGTTGTGTGGGGGCGGGTTTATGTAGATTGTTTGTGGTAATTAAATATTGTTGGTAAAACCCGCCCCTACCAGATAATGAAAGGAACAGAATTCGATTTTGTCGATCGCAAAACGGGAAGGCACTTGCTAGATTCTCTCTACGAAAAGTTTGCAAAACCCCAACTGCACGATACTTTTAAACCCAATAATCCTTCAATTTACATTCGGCACCAGGAAGGGCAAGTTATTGATGGAAATTATATCATAACAAAAGTGTTTGAAGACTCTCGCACTGGTTTTTATGCTGAAAGTCGCGTCCCCATTTCTGGCAATCATCCACCTGTTTTAGTGATTCGCGGCTACGGTTCTTGGTATCCTTTCGATCGCGTTTTGGAAGATACGCCCGATGTATTTATGGCAAAACTAGAACGCCAGTTAAAATCGGCGCAAACTGTGGGTGCTATTGATTGGATAAAGCAGCAATTTTACAGGGGAAATCCGCCGGATGTCATCGGAGAAAGTTTGGGTGGCAAAGTTGCTCAGCAAATAGCAGCAAAATACCCGGATTATATTAGATCCACTGTAGTTTTTAATTCTTTGGGCGTTTCGGAAAAGTTAGCTAAAACTTCCACCGCTAACAATGTTTTTCACTACTTTACTTTAGGTGAAAGGTATGCTTTCTGGGCAAATGAAGGCGATTACATACCGGGAACGATTTTTGTGATTTCCCCGAAAGGCAAAAACTGTGGTTATAAAATCGAGGAGGCGATCGTCCGAATGGCGCGTTTTGAAGGCAAGTTTCTCAAAAGGCGCGCGATTGTGGCAATATTGGCTCAGTTGCTTTTGCTAAACAGACACAATGCGATCGTCCTCAACAAGCGGCGGCCAGTAGTCGTTCAGATTGATCGCACTCAATTGCAAATTTTCCGAAAAAAGCGCTTTGTTTAAACTCAGACAGAATTGCTTCAGGCCGCAGATGGCTGGTTTTCCCGCGCTGCGACTGCCAGAAGCAGACAAAGTGCTGCGATCGCTTTTTCCCATTCTTGCTTTACAGCGGTGGGTTGAACTTCATCAAAGGCGCTAACTAAACGAGGGATCGCTCGTTCTAATGCCTGTCTGGGAATTGATTTGTGCAGTTCAACTAAACGAGTTAAACTTTCTTGATTCTTCAAAAAACCGACTACCCATTTCGTAGTATGATCTGGACTCTCAGGGACGTTTTTAATTCCGAGTTCTGTTTGCAACCAGTCGTAAAAAGGCGGCAGCTTTTGAGCTAAAACAGTTCCAGCAGTTGGCAAAGTTTCTTTGAGTAAAGCAGTATCCAGGCTTTCCAAGAGTTGATTGAATTCCGGTGAATCCAGCAAGGTGGTTAATGGAAGTGAAAGCAGCGCTTCTGAAGCGTCAGGGGATACATTTAAAGTCCGCGAAAATGTTTGCAGCATTGGAAAGTCTCTGGTAGAGATGACTTTTTTAGCCTAACAATCACGCGAATCAATGAATATGAGCTACCTCATATTAGCAAAATTGTAAGATCTCGATCCCCAAAGAAGCCTCTAAATCTAGCTGCGTGCCTCTGCGGTTAATAATTTCCCATTAATAAATATTCTACACAAATTCTCCCTTAGCAACCATCACCACCTTACCACCCACCAAAACTGCTATTTCCCCTTCATTTTTGGCAGCTTGTATAGTTATTTCAAATAAAAATGAGACACTAAGTTGCACAATAAGCGCGAATAATCTCATCAAGAGATGTGGCAG
>NZ_JAUBOY010000104.1:0-5556 GCF_036700465.1 Microcoleus sp. T3_A4
CTTTTTTTGGCATAGGGGGTTTGGCGTCCCTGTGAATCGGCTGCCCTTAATTATAACTAATTATCCGAACCTGATATAAGTCGCCACCAAAAAACGCCCCTATGAAACAAGGGAAAAGTCTCCAAAGGCTCTCTACTGGCTGACTTAAACCTGTTTACATAGTGTTACATTATTCGGTTTAATCCCGCCTACCTACTTACCGGTACGGCTGTTAGTGCCGGGATGGATAGGCTGATTGACGTAGAGAAAGCGAGGCAATCAATCCTGTCACAGTGTAATCGCTCCACTGTTGATAAGCTGAGTAAGGGTCTTTTCTATAGAGGAGGCAAAAATACTGTATTTAAAGCTAGTTAACCATTTGAGCGAAAAGGCCGATCGGGAAAATAGCTCTGGGGTTGGGACTTTAACTTAGAAGTGATATCGTAGAATCGGTAGATAGTAGATTTCCGGCTGTCAAACAACTTGAGAATTGAATCAATGACAATTTCTGTAACTATCGGGTTAAAGTGGGAAATAAAGTCGTCGGCGTTGAGATTTTCTCGAAAAAATTCCTTAGCTCGATCGCACTGATAGCGCATTTCGTCAAAGCCAACAATTTTTACCACAAACGTTGTCAGGGGCGAACTCTCCAAATCGTTATTAGAAGTGCTTTTAGCTCGCCCATTTTCTAATAAATTCAATACTTCCGCTTCTAAACTAATTTTAGGTTTATAAGGTTTCTCTATTTCGGGAAAAAAGCTTTCCAAGCGCACGCAGTTAGGAGATTGAGCCGGGATTCCTCCCATCATCATCGCCAGAGAAACCTCAATCCCCAAATCCGAAGAAAGAGCTTCTAGTAGGGCTAGGGCAGACAGTTTGCACCCCAAATAAAGCTTCGCAATTTCGATATTGTACTTAGCAGTAGCTTCCCAGCCCTGATAGGTGCGATCGTCTGGATATCCCTCAAACTGTCGGAAAATTATTTCAGGCTTAAGATAATTCAGAAAACCTTCCATCTTGAGCAAAGCAACTCGGTAGTCGCGAACCGTGTAAAAACCGCAGCAGATGAGATTGTGATTGGTTTCCGGCAGTAAATTCCAGGTATTTGCCAAAAAATGGGCTGAACTATGGTGAGCAAAACTCATCACATCCCGGTTAGAGATTCGCACAGCTTTTTTCACCGTTTCCCGCATTTCCCCGTCAGTCAAACTGAGGTTAAACAGGCTATTTATTGCTTGCAAGCGGTCATAAAGGCGCTGGCTTACCGTTACTCCTGCATCGGCGGCGCGAAACGGAATTGTTGCTTCAATGCAGCCTGCAATTTGAAGCAATTGCTCGCGTGTGAGAAATGGTTCTAGAGCTTTTGCTGCTACGACAGCGCTGAGAAATTCGTTTTGTCCAGCGAAAGGATTGAGGACTTCGCCCGGTTCAAAATTGAATACCAGCATTACCATCTCGAAGGTAGCATCCGCAGACAGTTCAGATTTATCCCGAATTTGTAGTTGTTTGTTAACCTCTTTTGCAACAGGAGTGATGTAGTAGCTGACGTTAAAGTTAATGCTGCGATCGACTTGCACGTAGACGGTATCGTGAAATAAAGCTGCCAAAACCTCGATCGCGTCTTCCTTTCCCCCCACATCAAAAATATGTTCGGGAGTGTGAAAAAACCGCCAGGGCCCCATCATCGGCTGAACAATCAGTTCGGCAATCCGAGCGACTTCACTTGGTTCGACTTTTGCTTCCAGGCGATCGAGCGCCCAAATTAGCCTTTCTAAGCACTGTAAGTAGGCTTGTTTGCTATCCATCACAGTCTTTACCAATAACATTGCTGTCAGTCGATTTTAGATTTTAGATTTTAGATTTTAGATTTTATCCACAGATGAATCTGGGAGTTTGTACCTGAGTCTAAAATTTTTATATCTCCACGACAGGAGTCGTTCGCAAGTATCCGTTTGTGGGCGAGTTACGTCAGCCACCCTGCTGTTATTTTGATTCTTTCATAGATGCGCCCCGGCTTTTGTGAGTTGGGATTTTTGAGCTTTTTGTTGAAGACTTTAGCGGCAATTTAGGAGGCAAATACTTACTTAAAATCAACTTAATTTCCGGTTGCTGACCTCCCCTGTTTTCCTAGTCTAATTAGCACAAAATATGACAAGTAAATTACATAAATTGCTAAACCTATCAGACCCAACAATCCCAAAAATTGAGGGTTTGCCGCAGGGTGAAACATTTGTTTGTAGAGCCAAGGTGGATCTAACCAAACTCGGCAAAAAGGTTCGTCAATTACTTGAATTTGAGATTTAAAAGCACAGCTTAAGAAGGGAAGTTGAGCTAGAGCGCCCAAACCGCTGTAAACAGTAATTGCCCACCGCCAAGCTGTAAAAGCCAGTTTCAGGGGCGACTGCGGTCGATCGGCAATTTCTTCGTTTAAATCCTCCCAAAACCAGAGACTAGCAGGAATTAAAGCCCTCCCAATCACCGACGATACAAAGCTCACAGGCAGCGCAGCCATCATCAGGTAAAGTGTAATTGCCAGCAAACTCGCCACCCGCCAATAAATAATCGACAAACGGACGATCGCCTCAGCTTTTGCCACAACAGCCCAAATCAGCACTACCAGCGGGATCGAAATTGTTAATAACACAGACAACCGGTAATCCATCCAGACTAGCGGTTGAAACCAAGGCCCGGTGGCTGCCAATAAAAGACTCAACATCTTTGGGAAAATATACTCACTTATTTGTCACAAATTTTACTACAAAAATGCTAAAAAATCAGCAACCAGAACACGGTCTTAATGTTTTAGTTACTGCTACCTTTTCTAAGGTACTTGGCGCGCTTTGAAGGGTACTTGAGACACGATAGACGGCAATACCCTTGAGTTAAAACTGTTTATTCCTCAGATATCTCCTTCCCATCCTCGCCTCCCTTGGGGGATGCAAGAGCAAATTATTGTCCCCCTTGGGGGGCGAGGGGGAAGCTGGCGGATTTGAACCGTATTGGGATAGAGGGCCAATCTCGCCATTATTTCAAGGCTCAACCCCTAAAATAAAATTCTCCCGCGCCAAAAGTTAGATTTCGGCGCGGGAGGGAAGGCATAGAGCTAAATGGCTCGTTTATTCCTCGTAGATGCGGCACTCAGCAGCGTCAGGATTGTCGTCGCAAAATTTTTCAAAAGAATTCTTAGGTTTGACTTGCTTTTGGTGGGAAGCTTCTGCTTGCAGTTCTTCAACTGCGTCCCACGCCGCCGCGCATTCCCCGGAAGTGGCGCCCTTGAGGTCACAGACGGTACGAGCGCTTTCTAGTTCTTCTTCAATTTTTTCTTGGATGTTGCCTGCGGGTGTTGTTGTCATAAAACTTGTTGGTAGGAAAGTGTAGGAGAATATGGTTGTCCCCGACCTATTTCTAGGTAATGTTAGCACGCGCCTTTGTTTAGTGAGCTTGTTCGGCTAACGGCACGTCCTTAACCCAAATAAAGATGTTTAACCGTTAACGACAGAGCAAGGGACTAGCTAAGCATCCGCTTGGTGTCATAACTCAAAAAACATAGACTTCTAAAGTCTTAGGCGGGTCAACTGTGGTTTAAGTCTTAGGCTCGAAGCGAGCGTGTCTTTAGACCTGGGTCGTTGACCTTATTAAGTAAGAAAGGTTTTCTTTTTGGATGTTAGTTTGGGTTGGATTTGCTGTTTCGGTCTGGCGACCCCAGCTAATAATAGCTTGAGATACGCTGCTGTTGCAGCAGCCCAGAGAGAAACCATCCATAACTGCGATCGCAGCAGCCGTCTCTACTTCCTGCTTTACTCTAGCCCGTCGGGGGGGGAAGAGTCCACAGGCATCAATGTAGGTCGAGCTGACCTTACTTTTGATGAAAACATTACACGAGGTTGGTGTGTCAAACTGTATTGAGCTTTATCTTTTAAGATTTAGCTGAATACGGCATTTAACACTAAACAGATTAATGGGGCACTCATGTTAACTTATGTTAACACAAGAACTGCAATCGATGGGAATCGATCGCCCAAGAATAGCGTCCCCCCAGTGGCCAGTTCCGGTTAGCCTAATGTATAGAGATAGTTTTATAGAGAAGTTTGCCTTATGTACACCCAAAACCAAATGCAATGGGTCAGCGCTTTATCAACCCGTCCCTCTTTGGAATCAGCCCTCAAAGAAGTTATAGAACAAGCCGATCGCGACCTAGAAGGCCCGGCTGATTTAGCGCTGATATTTATCTCATCTGCCTTTGCCAGCGAGTATTCTCGGCTGATGCCTTTACTTCGAGAACTGCTGCCCGTACCCGCGATCCTAGGTTGTGGCGGGGGAGGAGTCATCGGCACGAACCGGGGCGGCCTCACCGAAGAAGTCGAGGGATCTCCCGCAGTCAGCCTGAGTCTGGCGCGCTTACCGGGAGTGAATGTCAGAACTTTTCACGTCGGTGCAGAAGAACTGCCGGACTTAGATAGTCCCCCGGATACTTGGGTGGAGCTCTTGGGCGTGCCGGCCCAGGAAGAACCGCAGTTCATCATCTTGGCAGACCCCTTTTCCGCAAAAATTAACGATTTGCTGCAAGGGCTAGATTATGCCTATCCGGGCGCGGCCAAGGTAGGAGGACTCGCCGGGGGGGACGGTGCGGGCAGGGGCGCGGCGCTGTTTTGCGACTATCACCTTTACCGAGAAGGGACGGTTGGGGTAGCTTTGAGCGGCAATATAGTTTTGGAAACGATCGTCGCTCAAGGCTGCAGGCCGATCGGGCATCCTTATCGGGTGACGGAAGGAGAGCGGAATATTTTGCTGAAACTCGAAGAACAAACCGATGATAGCGGCAGCGGGGGCATCGAGCGATCGCCCTTAGAGGCCCTGCGAGAGTTAGTTCAAACTTTGAGCGAAGAAGACCGAGAATTAGCCCAGCACTCGTTATTTGTAGGCTTAGTCAGCGATGAATTCAAGCTGACATTAGAGCCGGGAGATTTTTTAATCCGCAATCTGTTGGGAGTAGATCCCAAAGTGGGGGCAATTGCGATCGGCGATCGAGTCCGTCCCGGACAGCGCATCCAATTTCACCTGCGGGACGCGCGCACCTCCGCAGAAGACCTAGAAATGCTGCTCGATCGCTATCAGCGGGCCGCCGAGTACAGTGGTACATCCAGCGCCGGCGCCTTGATGTTCTCTTGCCTGGGGCGCGGTGAAGGGCTTTACGGCGAATCGAACTTTGACTCCCGACTGTTCGGCCGATACCTCAAAAACATCCCCTTGAGCGGCTTTTTCTGCAACGGCGAAATCGGCCCCGTCGGCGGCAGCACATTTCTGCACGGCTACACATCCGTATTCGGGATTTGCCGCCAAAATTCATAATTGGTGAACTGATGACTGTTGACTGATGACTGTTGACTGTTGACTGTTGACTGATGACTGATGACTGTTGACTGATGACTGTTGACTGTTGACTGTTGACTGTTGAAAATCTAAAATCTAAAATCTAAAATCGCCTGATGACCAATAAATAGGGCTTGCTGAATAAGTGGTTCAAGTAAACAGTGTATAGATTTTCGGACGAAGAAAGGTAGTAATGGTGCAAGAAAA
>NZ_JAUBOY010000105.1:0-5513 GCF_036700465.1 Microcoleus sp. T3_A4
TTCGGCTCCGAGTTAACAATTTTTCTTAATTTTACATCATCTTGCATTTGTCTCACATTTATTTGAAATTACTATAAAACGTGCGAACATCTGTGAAAAGCGTTAGGGCGATCACGTGAAAATCGACCGGCACGGGCAAGCACGGGTACTAACTCAATCCGAGATTCGGTTGTTGTTCTCGGAGGGGTTGCAAACTGATACCAATTCACTATGAAGGTACACTAAATTTATGCTAAAAGTAGAGGCTCTCCAATATGGCCAACAAATTTAAGGTAGAAATCCAGGAAACGGTTGAGGAACTAGAGCATCGACTCGAACGGGCTATAACCGCAGTAAGTAAAGAAAAATTACTGCTATTATACTGGATTGCCACAAAAAAAATCAAAACAAGAGAAGAATTAGCCACGATGCTGAAGCGAGACTCTTCAACAATATATCGTTGGTTAAGAGCTTACAAACAAGGTGGAATTACCTCATTGCTCACAGTTAAAACAGCTCCCGGGAATACTCCACATATACCACCGGAAGTCAGAGAAAAATCAATCAAAAAACTGCAAGAACCACAGGGAGAAACAAGTTATGGCAAATTACAGCTCTGGCTCGAAAAAGAGTGCGGAATTAAAGTGAGCTATAAAGTGGTACATGACCTAGTTCATTATAAATTGAAAGCTAACCTGAAAATCCCAAGACCCCAAAGTAACAAAGCGAACGAAGAAGTGCAGGCAAGCTTCAAAAAAAAACTATGTGAGCTCATCAAAGTAATGATTAAATATTTCGGGAAATCCAATCCTGTAAGGATATGGTGTCAGGACGAGAGTAGATTTGGATTGATTACTATGCAGGGCAGAATGATTACATTAAAGGGGGTAAAACCCATTGGAAAAAAGCAATGGAGACGAGGAAATTTCTAGGTTTATGGAGTTGTAGAGCCATCAGCAGGTGAACAATATTATCAACAATTTTCTCAGCTTAATTACAACTGATTTCAAGAGTTTTTAAATGGATTTGCCCAAAAATACTCAGACTCTTTCAATCTAATTATAATGGATAATGGTAGCTTTCATAAAGCTCTGTTATTAGACTGGCATGACCATATAATGCCAATATATTTACCTGCCTATAGTCCTGAATTGAATCCGATTGAAAGATTGTGGTCACATACAAAAAAAGACCTCAACTGGGAAAATTATTCTAGTTTAGATAAACTGGTTCTTCAGTATCTAGTATGCTAAACTAACAATTAAACTGCCAAGTAAGCAAACATCTAACTCGAAAGTTTTCAAAGTTTCTAAATCCGTAAGCAGAACGTTTAATCAACTTGAGCTTATTGTTGATGCCTTCAACCACACCACTCGTAGTCTTATAATCAAAGTAAGCAATAATCTCATCTAGCCAACGAATAATAGTGTTCTGACTATCGGGAAAATATTTTTTTGCTCCTGATAGCCATCTTCCCAGTTTAAATAAACCAACCAACCAATTATTAGTCTGTTCAAAAATATTTCTGAGCTTTTCTTTTACTTCAGGCATGAGCTTGAGAGTAGGAGATACATCTTTAACTTGCACGAGTTTAGTTTTTTGCTCTTCACTCAGGTCTGTTTCGTTCTTCAGCAACACATATTTACTTTTCTTCAATCCTTCTAAAACTCTCTCCTGCTCGACTTTTTCTTCTGAAGAGCCTGCTTTTTTAATTAAATCTTCTATCTGTCTTCTCTCGCGCTTTCTTTCGGCGTCTAATTCCCTGTTTATTTGTGCCATTACATGAAATCTGTCGGCGACTACTTGAGCATTTGGCATTAAGTCTATTACTAAATTTTTATAACCTTTCCATAAATCTATACTTACTTCTTCTATTTGCTCTAATACCTCTTTTCCCCACTCCAAGAGGACTTCCCTAATTTCTTCTTGTTTTCTTCCTGGCAACACCCCGATTAGCTTAGACTTCTCTAAATCTATTAATACTGCACAGTAATTCCCTTTTCCTTTAATTACAGCTATTTCATCAATCCCTAATCTCTTCAACTCGCTAGGCTTGGCTTTCAAGTATTCTTTCGCTGCGTCTTTCAACATCCTTTCTATTTCTTCTGTTGTCACTACTCCTTTTTTGGCTACGCTGTGGATATCGTTCTCTAACACTTCTTGAATTATTTTCCTAGCTAGCCGTTTCGTATAGCTTCTTCTTTTTCTGACCAACTCTAACTCTTCACTAAATGGCTTGCCACATTTTTCACATTTAAACTGTCGTCTGTTAATCTCTAAAAATACGAAGTTCTCTCCCCAAGGTACATCTTTGACTAGGTATCGATGATTTTGATGTAATCTATGGCTTTTTGTCCCACAGCGGGGACAGCTACTTTCCTTTCCAATTTGTTCGAGCTGTAAAATTATTCCAATCCCTTCATGCTGGCGATGTGAGATTACTTTTATTCCCTCTATATTCAACAGCTTTGTTAAAAACTTTATCTCATTTTTCGTTCTCATGCCTGTTAAACCCACCTAACCCCTCTAGCTTTGGCTTATATTTAATAATAAATGAGCTTCTTCTGTCAACCCGGGTAATGACTCTACCAAATATTTTGCTAGCTTCATTTGTCTTTCTTTCCTGGCGCGAGCTATTCATTTAGCATATTAACTACTGAAGAGCCGATAAACTCAAAGAACAGGTAGATATAATTATCAAATCTCTCACGAATGAAGAAGTTTTATCTCTCTGTGGTTGGGACTATATCCTTGAAGCTATATTAAGTGCAGGTTCATAGTGAATTGGTATGACCACGATCGCGCTCTTTTTAGCGTCTGCCTCTACACCGCTGCCCGGATTGCCGAAGCCTGCACCCTGCGAATTGCCGACGCCTACACCCCAGAAGGGGAAGTGCGCTCGGACATCATCTTTAGAAAAGCCAATACTAAAGGCAAGCTGGCAACGCGCTGCATTCCAGTCATTGAAGACCTGCGAGTGTTACTCGTTCGCTACCACCCAACGCCAGGCCAACCCCTTAATAATCGTGCAGGAAGTGAGCGGACAAAGGAATTTAGAGCAGTTGCAAAGGTATCTGGAAGTCAAGCCGGAACAGATCAGAGGAGCTGTGGCCAGTCTCTCTATGTTGAGTCATGGCAACATCGAAATATCTCTATTTCCCGATCTAAAGCCAGAGTCGGAAACTTTGGGGGAATTTTTTTCGGTAGCAACGATAGAGTGGGGTACGAGTGGATGTGATTGAGCGGACATCAAAGGAATTTGAGATTTTGCCTAAGCGCTGGATTGTCGAGCGTACTTTTGGCTGGCTCAATCAGTTTCGACACTTGAGTAAGGACTATGAACTATACACCCAGACCAGTGAAGCGATGATTTACGGGTCGCTCATCCGTTTGATGACCCGCAGGCTGTCTGCTTAATCTTTTGTTTACAAATTAGCTCTAATATAATAAGAACGTGAAAATCAGGTACTTACCCTATCTAGCAGCCTTTTTAACAGCGACGCTCGTTTTAGCGGTCGCCCAGCTATTCATTCGTTTAGAAAACGAACATTTCCAGCAGGAAAACCGCGTTGCTGTACTAGACCAGCTTAGCACGGTGAGAGCTAAGCTTGAAGGTTCTTTAAACCAGCGATTATTTGTAATGCAAGGTTTGGTAGCTTATATTTCAGTAAGCAATCCAAATATTAGCCAAGCAGAGTTTGAAAATTTGACTAGAGTTATCTTAGCCAAGCAACCCGGTATTCCTAGCGCTGCATTGTTCAAAAATTCCCTTGCAACCCATCTTTATCCTTTAGCAGGTCAAGAAGATGCTTTAGGATTTGCACCCCTGAAAATACCAGAAGAGAACAAGCCATTTCAAAGAGCAATTAATACTAGAAACACTGTAGTTTCGGGACCAGTTAAATTAATCGAACAGGGTAACATGGCTTTGATTACTCGTACTCCAATTTTTCTGAGTCCTGTGGGCAAACCTCCTGAAAGCGGTCGCTATTGGGGAATGGTAAGCATTGGTATTGATTTGAATATTTTATTAAAAGAAGCGGGACTATTAGACTCATCTGCCAAGCTTAAATATGCGATTCGGGGAAAAGATGGATTAGGCGCTGCGGGAGAAGTATTTTTTGGAAATGCGAAGGTTTTCCAGCGATTGCCTGTTACTTTAGAAGTAACTTTACCTAATGGATACTGGCAGTTAGCAGCTATTCCCAAAGATGGCTGGATTGAGAATTCACCTCTTTTAAAAGGGTTGTGGATAGCTTCTACTTTCAGTGCTATATTAGCTGGAACTGCAATATTTGTTTTGGTAAGTACGCCCGCAAAACTAAGAGAAAGAGCTTTACAGTTAGAATCTCTTTTGGATGAACTACGACGTACCCAAACAATGATGATTCAAGCTGAAAAAATGTCGAGTTTGGGTCAGATGGTAGCAGGTGTAGCGCATGAAATTAATAATCCAGTAAACTTTATCCACGGTAATATTAGTTATTCCAGCGAGTATGTAGCTGATTTAATTCGTTTGTTGGATTTGTATCAAAAATACTATCCCGAACCAGCCAAAGAAATTAAACTAGAAGCTGATAATCTCGACTTAGAATTTTTAGTTAAAGACTTACCAAAAACTATCAATTCGATGAAAGTTGGAACCGAACGCATCCAGCAGATCGTCCTGTCATTACGTAATTTTTCGCGTTTAGATGAGTCAGATCGCAAAAAAGTAAATCTCCATGAAGGCATTGATAGTACGCTATTAATTTTGCAAAATCGCTTAAAAGCTAACTCACATCACTCGGAAATTAGAATTGTGAAAGAATATGGAGATTTACCAGCAATCGAGTGTTATGCAGGACAATTAAACCAGGCTTTTATGAATTTAATTAACAACGCGATCGATACTTTGGAAGAGAAGCTGTCGTTGCCGAATTCTAAGGATATATATTTCATTCCGACGATTCAGATTGCTACTAAAATTGAGGGCAAAATGGCCGAAATTCGGATTTCAGATAATGGATCGGGAATGAAAGAAGAAGTCCGACGGAAAATATTCGATCCATTTTATACTACTAAACCAGTAGGCAAAGGTACGGGAATCGGCTTATCAATAACTTACCAAATTATAGTAGAGAGACACGGCGGAAAAATCGAATGCATCTCCGAACCAGGAAAGGGAACGGAATTCGCCATCGCTATTCCTTTAACTAATAAAAATTAGTTGCAAAAATTAGGTTGGCAATACTTACGCTCTTAGATAAAACTGTTTTTAGACGTAGCGGAATCCTACTTAGGGCTTGCTGAAAAAGCCTAAAACCCTTACATCAAAAGACTTTGGCTCCTGACGGGGCTGATCGTGTGTAAGATTATGAGCTAAAATTAGTCAAAAGCCTAGTAGAGCATCACTTTCGTAATGTACCGAAAAGTTGACCCAAGCCCAAACCCACCATCGGGAGCATGTCAATGAAAGCAGTGAGTAATTATACTTATGAAGTTTTTCCCTGATTTCCAATTAACCCGTTCAAGTAAGCACAACTCGGAGCTAA
>NZ_JAUBOY010000049.1:0-51399 GCF_036700465.1 Microcoleus sp. T3_A4
GGCTCCGAGTTAACAATTTTTCTTAATTTTACATCATCTTGCATTTGTCTCACATTTATTTGAAATTACTATATTTAGTTTTCCAGGTGTTATAAAGTGTGATATAGTGTGATGACCAAAACTCAACCCCCTTTTAGGTATGGACATCCAAGAGGTTTTACAATGGACTGACGAGCAAGTATTTGTGAAGACGGGAAAACATATTGATTCATTACAAAGCTCTATCTTAAAAGAAGTTTGGGATGGGGGGAAATATCATAAGATAGCTAAAAAGTGCAATCGTAGTGAAGATCATATTAAACAAGTTTCTAGGAAATTATGGAAAATGCTCTCTGACATATTGGGAGAAGATATTAAACAATCTAATGTTCGCTCTATTTTAGAAAGCAAAGCAGTATCTAGTATTTACAATTTTGGTAACTCTTCACAGATTGTTATACCAATTTTATGTGAAGTTGCATATAATAGAGAGATAGCTTTTATGGTGCGTTTATGAGTCGTAGTTTAAAAATTACAATTGAAGAAAATGCAGAGTTTTTAGAAAAACAACTAAAAAATACTCGTACTGCCAGCCAAAGAGAACGAATACAAGTATTATGGTGGTTAAAAACAGGGCAAGTACAGGAGCATCAAGAATTAGCGCATCGTTTGGGTAGAGACAAATCTACGATAACCCGCTGGTTACAAAAGTATCGGCGGGGTGGATTATCGGAATTATTGTTGGTGAAAAAAGCCCCCGGACAAGTACCACACATGACTCTGGAGGCATTAGCCGGGCTCAAAGAACGTTTAGAAAAAGGAGCCGCCTTCAAAAGCTACGGAGAAATTGTGGAATGGCTCAAAAAAGAGTATAGTCTAGAACTGACTTATGCAACAGTTTATGCTTGGGTGCATTATCGCCTCCAAGCAAAACTGAAAGTGCCACGTCCGCAAAGTGCTTTACAGGACATAAAAGCAGTGGAACTTTTTAAAAAAACATCGTCCCAGCAGTCTTGACGTTTCAAAAAATCTTTGGTAAGGGTAAACGACTACGATATTTGTGTGAAGATGAAACCCGGTTGGGATTAAAAACATTGACAGGAAAATTAATTACAGCCAGGGGGGTAAAACCAGTTGCTCCCATACTGTGGAAGCGTGAAAATTTTTGGTTGTATGGGGTAGTCGAACCATTGAGTGGCTGGCATTTTTGCCAAGAATATGCCCATCTTAATGGAGAAGATTTCCAGCAATTTATTGACGCTCTTTCTCTACAATTGGGTGAAGATATTGCCCTGATTCAAATGGATCGAGCGAGTGCTCATATCACTAATGAACTATCATGGCCCGAAAATTTAATTCCAGTCTGTCAGCCCTCACATAGTCCAGAACTTAATCCAATTGAACGGGTCTGGGAATATATCAAACAGCAACTTCTTGGAGAGGTTTTTACAACACTTGGGCAACTACGAGAGCGCTTGCAACAAGTTCTTGAAAAAATCACTCCTGAGGAAATCTGTTCGTTGTCATCTTACAATTTTATTCTTGAAGCCCTATTCTATGCAGCTTCATATTAAATTGGTATTAATAGTAAAATTAATAGAACTAATATCAATATCTGTGGAGAAAAACGGCAAGATGCAGAAGAGGCCAAGCAGCGATCGCCCTTTCCCCCTGAATCTCCCCAAAATCAAGCCCGATCGCCCATAATCGATTTAACAGACGCACCCGAACTCCGTTACTTTTACGATCGCACCTCAGAACTCTCCACCCTCAAACAATGGATATTACAAGCCCACACGCGCTTGATTACCATCTACGGCTTAAGCGGAATTGGCAAAAGCGATCTCGCCCTCAAACTCATCGAACAAACTCAAAGCGAATTTGATTATATTATTTGGTTAAGTCTCGCTGATACACCCACACTTTCAACCGTCCAAACCGAACTCAAGCAATTTTTTGGGCGATCGCCACAACCCCCATTACCCACAATCATCGATTATTTTCGATCTTCTCGCTGTTTAGTAATCCTTGATGACGTAGAAAATATTTTTAAAAGCAGTCAATTAGCAGGTCAATATTTAGCAGGCTATGAAGACTATGGCAAATTTTTCAAACAAATTGCCACATCCTCTCATCAGAGTTGTTTAATTATCCTCAGTTGGGAAAAACCCAGAGAAATTACTGCTTTAGAAGCAGTAAACCTCTCGACGCAAACCTTAAACCTCAAAGGTTTAGGAGAACAAGCTGCAGAAATTCTCAGAGAAAAAGAATTAGCAGATGAGGAAAAATGGTCAGACTTGATCGACCTTTATCAAGGACATCCTTCCTGGCTAAATATCATCGCTGCTACAATTTTGGAATTATTTAACGGTAGCGTTTCCCTATTTTTAGCAGATGGAACAGCAGATTTATTTTTAGGTGACTTAGAACCCCTTTTAGAATCTCATCTAGAGCGTTTATCAGACTCAGAAAAAAAGGCGTTATACTGGTTAGCCAGTCAAAATGAAGCTGTAGATATTTCGCGACAACCTGCTGATAGTGAATTATCCCAATCAGAATTTTGGCAAACCATACAATCTTTAGCCAGACGCAGCTTAGTGGAAAAAATGTTAGTAGGAGCGCGATCGATGTTTTTTCTCAATCCCGTATTCAAAGCATACATTCAGTGCAAGTTAAATATTGTATAAGCTATGGGTAATTTCACCCGATCGCAACGCAATTAAACCAAAGAATTACTCTTTTCTATTCTACAACGATCGCATAAAAGAATTCACCGCATCATATTGGTCGGCCATCCGCGAATAAAACTCGATCGATCGCAAATCCAACTCCGGCAACAATTCGCTCTTACTGACCAACTCATATCCCGTAGAGCGCAAACAATGAACCGAAATTACCCCATCCTCCCAAAACCAAACCTCCTGCACACCCACCCGACGATAGATTTCCAGCGTATCAATTCCACCACTCGTCACTGTTATTTCGATCGCCAAATCTGGAACTGACTTGCGCGTACCCAAACAATAAGACTCATCTGGTTCCTTCCGTGCGCCCAATTCCTTTATCCCGATGGTTGTACTACCACGCGCATAAAAACGAATGTCTTTCGTCCGCATATAACTTTCTAAAAGTTGACCTAAAGTTTTTTTAGGTTCTTCATGTTCTTCAGATAAAGGAGCCATAATTTCTAAACACCCATCCAAATAAGTTAAACGCGCCCCAGTGTCCGCCAAATCAGCATCCAATTTTTCCAGAGTCTCCCATGTCACGTTTGACAGGAAAGCCGCACCTGTACCCAATCCTGCTTTAGAAATTGCGACAACCATCTGACTTACCTTTTACGATCGCTCTTCCATAATATACGACTTCAAAAACTTACAGTCTATCGTCATACTAAATCCGGCTGTAATATTCTATTCTTTAGCCCGCGAAGGCGGACTTCGCTTGTGTAGTAGCGGTTTCAACCGCCGAGTCTGATTGTTACCAAAAATATTTTTCCCCAAAAAAAAGCGCCTTTATTTCTAGGAGCGCTCTTTGTCAATCAAAAGCTAAAACTTAGCCATTGATAGAAGGAGCAACCATTACTACGGGAGTTGTTTCACCAGCAGCCAAATCAAGCGGGAAGTTGTGAGCATTGCGCTCGTGCATCACTTACATACCCAAGTTAGTGCGGTTAATCACATCAGCCCAAGTATTGATCGCACGACCTTGAGAGTCGATAATCGATTGGTTGAAGTTGAAGTTGCTAGGTCGATCGAGATGACAGCTTAATTATGCCCGCACCAACTCCAACCGATATCGATACAAAGCCACAGGATGCCCCCCAGCCGCAAAATAATCCGGGTCTTGCGGCGACAAATAAATCGCTGTCACCTGATCCGCCTCAATTCTTTTACTCGCAGAATCGCCATTTTCTCCACATCCAACCACTTGATAAGCCGTTGTAGTTTCCACCTCGTTTAAATAAATATCAGACTCTCCCCGAAAAATCTGCTGAGAAATCTCTGTAGACACAAACTCGCGAGGATTCGGCGTCTCAGTGTCGCGACTGGTAACAATCGAAATTAATTGGCGTTCCCCTTTCAAAACAGTAATTTGGCGGTTGGGATTGGTCGGATCGACTTTCACCGAAACTACGCCATCATCGCCTAAATAAGCCGTGGCAATATTCAAACCGTTAAAAGTGCGATCGGCTACAATTTTTTGAGCCTTTTTAAATGTATAATTAGAAATTAACCCAATATTTTTTTCCGGTTGAAATCGCACTTTAAATAATACCGGCTGCTGCAAATACTGGCGGTTGCTTTCAAACCCTGGCGTGACAATATTTGGCGCTAAAGGAGCGGCTAAATCTACCAAAGTGCTAGCAACATTCCAATTCCCCGCCATCCAGTCGGGATATACCAAATCTCCCTTAGCTACAGCGATAGGAGGCTTGCTTTCCCAATTGGGAAAACTTGATATGCGATCGCCCAAAACCCCCGCCCTCGCAACGCCACCCCACAGCAGTACCGCCAAAACCAGACAAAAACTCCAAATTACCTTCATACCCAATTACATTCAAACAACTAATTTTCTGTCTCTCTTTCTCTTATTTATCTCTTCTCTGCGCCCTCTGCGGTTCATTAATTCAAAAATCAGACACCAAATCAGTTAAACATCATATTTTATACCATTTTCATAAACAGGCAAGATGCCTGTTGCACAAAAATAAATGTTCTGCTTGTGGGGAGTAGGGGTTGGGCATCCTGCCCGCCCCCAATATGCAATTTAAAGGTGGAAAAACCTATCTTTTAAAGAGCCTCAACAGGTGCAGGTTCCCAAACCTCCCCGTATTTTTCCTTCAACTCGTGCCAATTTTCCACCTGTCCTGGTTCGTATTCCCCCGGCTTTCCCCACTGCAAAAACGCGCTCAAAGCAGCCTCATTTTGTTCGTCCAGAAAACGGATTGCATAAGTAGTGAAATTTCCTCTTTTCGCCTCACCCGTTTCAAACTTCACCTGTTTTATTTTGTCCATATTCAAGTGGAACTCAAATATTTCGGCGTGCATATTGGCATACTTTCCCTTCGGCAACTCCGCATAAAACAGCTTGTGAATTGAACCGCGCACTTCCAGCACAGCCGCGCTGCTAGTCACGATTAAACGCAGCGTGCCCAATTGTTCGCAAGCTTCCAAGAATTCTTTCAGATTAGGCATAATTTAATTGGGGAATTGGGAATTGGGCATGGGGAATTGGGCATGGGGCATTGGGCATTGATTATTAGTAATTAAAAACAACAATAACTAACAACCAACAACTAATGACTACTGACTATCTTTCGTGGAGTTCGTAAGCAGCGACAATCCGCTGCACTAGAGGATGTCGCACCACATCCGCCTGAGAGAATTCGCAGAAAGCAATGCCCTCAACGTTGCGTAGAATATTTTGGGCGACTGACAATCCCGACTGTTGGTTTGGCGGCAAATCTGTTTGAGTGATATCCCCCGTTACTACCATTCTCGATCGAAAGCCCAGACGAGTCAACACCATTTTCATCTGAGCCGGCGTCGTATTTTGAGCTTCGTCCAAAATTACGAAAGCATTGCTGAGAGTGCGCCCCCGCATATAAGCTAAAGGAGCTACTTCGATCAAGCCTCTTTCCATTAAATCGGCCATTTTTTCAGGGTCGATCATTTCTTGCAGGGCGTCGTAAAGCGGGCGCAAATATGGATCGACTTTTTGCTGCAAATCTCCCGGCAAAAACCCTAATTTTTCGCCAGCTTCCACGGCTGGCCTGGTTAAAATCAGCCGTTCATACTGCTTGCTCAACAGCGCTTGCACGGCGAAAATAGCTGCTAGAAATGTTTTGCCAGTACCAGCAGGGCCAATGCAAAATGTCAGGTCGTGGGTGCGTACTGCTTGGACGTATTGCCGCTGCTTGAAGGTTTTGGCTCTAATTTCTTCGCCGCGGCGGGTTCTGGCGAGAACGTCTCGCTGCAAGTCTTGTAAATCGCCTTGGCGGTTGGTATCCAAAGCTTGGCGCGCCGTCTGGATTTCAACTCCGGTAATATTTTTGCCGGATTTCCAATAGTCGGAGAGCGATCGCACTAATTTATGACACAATTCTACTTGACTTTTTGTGCCAGAAATCAGCAGTTCTTGCCCTCGCATTACCACGTTAGCACCGGTTTGCTTAGAGATCATTTTCAGGTTTTCTTCTTGATTACCGGCCAGCGACATTGCGCTTTGGGTGCTCGGTAACTCTATTATTAGTTTTTCATTCATGCCAACATAAGCTCCTCCAAATAAGCAATTAAAAGTTAACAACTAAACGTTCAACCTGTCGTCACTATTTGCGAACAAAAAGACGCCAGTTACTAGGTTTTACCTAGTATCTAAGGCGTCTTTTAGATTTAGCTCCCAAATGAGTTTGGTGCTTGAGGCACAAATCAAATCTCCCTTCTATTAAGTCAGGCAATTTTAGATTTTAGATGGGAAATTTTAGATTTTAGATTAACCTGATGCCGCTGACATTTGAAATTTAAAATTTTACATTTGTTTCCGATCGCAAAACCGGCAATTTCAAACCAAACGGGGCTTGTAATACAAAGTCTACAACAGGCAATCTAAAATCTAAAATTCTTTCTTGGCTCTGCAGTTAGTTAATAACCGGGAGTATTTCGGCTCGTTCTAAACGTAGGTGTGTTAGTACGGCGAGGTTGTTCTCTCGGAGTTCTGCTAGCTAAGGGACTCGGCGACGGAGGTGGCGTCCGGGGTCGGAAGTCGCCTCGCGGCTCCCGCGAGCCACGATCTGGGCGGTCGCGATCTGGGCGGTCGCGATCCGGGCGATCGCGATCGCCCCTGGGCGGGCCAGATCCACGATCGCCTGCTTCACCATCGTATATATCTAAGTAGAGGGACTGACCCGCCGTCTGCGCCACCGCTTCGAGCGTAGTTCTAATTGCCTGAATATTACGTCCGCCCCTACCGTAAACCCGGCCTTTGTCCGGATCTTCAAAAGCAAGCCTAACCCAGACCCGCGATTGGCGCGGGTGCAGTTCGCAATCAACCCGCAAAGAGCCTGGGGTCTCTAAAAAAGGCCCAATTAAAAACTTAACCAGTCCAGCATAGTTGGGACTAGCTGACTGTTGCTGTGCTGGATTCAACGTTGGCTCCGGCTCCGACTTGTTCAAATACATGGGCTTTTCTCAGGATGTCACGCACAGTGTCAGTTGGCTGAGCGCCGTCTTGCAGGCGCTTGACAATCGCTGGAACATCCAGCCTGGTTTCGTTATTTCTGGGGTTGTAATAGCCGAGCTCTTCTAGGGGACGGCCGTCGCGGCGAGTAGAACTGTTCATCGCTACAATCCGGTAGCTGGTCTCGCGTTTTTTCCCGTATCTCTTCAATCGCAGTTTGATCATCTTCTTGCACAATAGTCTTGTTCCAATTCTAAGCTATTTTGTCAGTGCTCCTTCCCCGAACCCCAACTCAACCCCTATTTCTTAACCTCCGACCAAAATATCGCTACGATTTGCTGCCCCCAAGGCAGGTCTGGCGCCGTCAATGTGCGGTGTAATTGCTACTGGCAAAATCGATGCAGTTCCCCACTGCTGCACCAATTTTTGCAAAAATATATCTTGCTGCTCTCTCAAAGAGTCCCAATCGGTGCCGCGATTAATAATTGCAAACCACACTAAACCCCGATCGCGCGTGGGTATAGCTCCAGCCAAAGCAATCACCGTGTCCAAAGTACCAGTTTTCACCACAGCCGATCGCGGAATGTGTCGGTATTCCAAAGTTCCTTTATCGCGCCCGGACACCGGAAACAAGTCAGCAATCGTCAGCCCAGTCGTCTGAAGGTTGCGGGCGATCGCCTGCATCATCCCACAAGCCGCCCTCGGAGACATCCGATTTTCCACTCCCAATCCCGAACCGTTAACTAATTGAAGTTCCTCCTCCGGCACCCCCGCAGCCCAAGTCGCTTGCTGCTGCACTATTTTTGCCCCGCCCAAATCGTCGGCCAGCATCTGAGCTATTTCATTATCACTGTGGACGTTCATCTGCTTGAGAATTTCGGCTAAAGGGAGCGATCTGCGCTTCAGCAGCAAACGCCCCGAAGTCAGAAATTTCTCAGCAATGACGTTGCCGGCCACCGTTACTTGCGGCTTTCTAGTTCCTGGAGCCATCTTAGAATACATTGCCACCACGTCCGCAGGCCAATTGCTACCCTCAAGAGCTTGCCGCAGTATCTCCCCCGCCACCAAAGGATCGGACTGATAATTCATGCGGAAATTGCCTGTCACCACCAAATTCCCCGCCACACGATTGATACCCATTTGATTGAGAGCATTGCCCACGGCGATCGCCTCCTCCCACACAAACAGCGGATCGCCCCCGCCGCTGACCACCAAATCTCCCTGCAACACCCCATTCCTAATCGGCCCAGTTCCCCGGAACCGCGTTTCAAACTGATAATCCGGGCCCCAAGTCTCCAGCGACGCCAGAGAAGTTGCAATCTTAGTCAGCGAAGCCCCAGGCATCAGCGTCTTCCCCTGCTGACTTACCAGTGGCACCATTCCCGCTTGCACCCAAATTCCCTGATTTCCATCAATCAGGTTTTTGTCTTTCAACTCTTTTAAATATTCCCGCACCGTCGCTTCTGCAGGCAAGTCGGGATTTGCCGCATTTATTCCCCCAAAAGCCAAATCTTCGGTCACCACTAACCCGGGCATCCCTCCCCGCCAAGCCAGCACTGACGCAGCATTAGGTGCGGCACTGCCTACCCCAGCCATGTCCAGCCACAGAGACATCATCCCTGAGCTAAATAAATCCAGCATTTTTTACTCCTAAAGTCAATCGATTTTAGATATTAGATTTTAGATTTGAGATTTCAGATTGAAGAAAGCGCTCCCACTGATAAATCCGGGGGCAAGTGATGAGGATGGGGAGCTTTTTTTTCGCTCCACGGATGAATCCGGCGTTCCCGGACTAAAGTGCTTGCGGTCATGTAAACTATTTCATTGATTTTTTCAATATGCCGTCAAAAATAGTAAAGTAGTGACAAAACAAGTTCTATCAGAGTAGTCGGAAATAAGAATTGTCCGATCGCCCTAGCGAGCGGATTTTAGTTCTTTATTCAGACTTGTGGATTCACGCTCCTGACTTCCTGGTAGAATTTTTAGTGTTTCTCAAACATTGGTCAATGGGATCGACACGCGCAAGAATTGCGATAGACGCTATGGGTGGGGATCATGCCCCCGCCGAAGTTGTAGCTGGAGCGCTTAAGGCACAAGAAGAATTAGGCGTAGAGATTTTGCTGGTGGGCGACCCGCAGCAAATAGAAGACTCGCTCCGGCAACAAGACGCGATCGGCCGCGTCTGTACAGGTCAGCTAGAAATCGTTCCTTCTGAAGGAACGGTGGAAATGCACGAAGAACCTTTGAGTGCCCTCAAACGCAAGCCCAACGCTTCGATTAACGTAGCGATGAACTTGGTAAAGCAGCAGCAAGCTGATGCTGTGGTGTCCGCCGGTCACTCCGGCGCGGCAATGGCTGCTGCCCTGCTCAGGTTGGGCCGGCTCCCCGGCATCGATCGCCCTGCGATCGGTGCGGTTTTGCCGACAATGATACCGGGCAGCTCTGTACTCATTCTCGATGTTGGCGCTAATGTGGACTGCCGCCCCAAATTTTTGGAGCAGTTCGCTCTTATGGGAACTATTTACAGCCAGTGCGTTCTCGGCGTCGCCGAACCTAAAATCGGCCTGCTCAACATTGGCGAAGAACCTTCTAAAGGCAACGACGCCGCAGTGCGAACTCACCAGTTATTGGTGGACAACCCGAACATTCCTTTTGTGGGCAATGCCGAAGGCCGCGACGTGCTGTCGGGGAAATTCGACGTGATTGTCTGCGACGGGTTTGTCGGCAACGTGTTGTTGAAGTTTGCCGAAGCGGTGGGCGAAGTCGTCGTGCAAGTGCTGAAGGAAGAATTAGTCAAAGGACTCCAACATCAAATTAACGATCCTCTGCTGCAAAAAAGCTTGCAAGGATTTAAGCAGCGGGTAGACCACGTTGAACACGGCGGCGGTTTGCTATTAGGCGTTGCTGGAGTTTGCATTATCAGCCACGGTTCGTCTCAAGCTGGCTCGATTTTTAATGCCATTCGTTTGGCGAAGGAGGCTATTGACAACCAAGTGCTGGAGCGGATTCGATCGTCCAATCACCAAAGCGCTCTGGAACAAGAAGCTGTGAATTAGAGGCAGTAAGTAGGAATTAAAAATTAAAAATGTAAAATTAAAAATGTCAGCTTAAACCCACTGTTTTGCTTAAAAAAAAGTAATTTCAGCAGTTTAAAAAATAATTTTAATTGATAGTTTTTAATTTTTAATTTCTCGATCGAACAGCGAGTAAATGGAGAGGAATGTTGCAGCAATCAGGGTTCGGCATTGCCGTCACAGGTAGCGGTTCTTGTACACCGCAGGTTTCGCTGGATAATAACGGTTTGAGTCAGATAGTAGAAACTTCTGACGAGTGGATTGGCGCGCGGACGGGCATTCGAGCGCGCAGGCTGGCGGACGATCGCACTTCTTTGTGCGATTTAGCCACAGAGGCATCTCAAAAGGCGATCGCCATGGCAGAAATTTCGCCGACAGATATCGATTTGATTATTTTGGCGACTTCCAGTCCTGACGATTTGTTTGGCACTGCCAGTAAAATTCAATATCAGTTGGGCGCGACAAAAGCTGTGGCTTTTGATTTGACAGCAGCTTGTTCGGGCTTTGTTTTTGGTTTAGTTACAGCCTCACAGTTCATTCGGACAGGGGTGTATCAAAATGTTTTGCTGATCGGAGCGGATATTTTGTCTCGCTGGGTGAATTGGTCGGATCGGGGTACTTGCATTCTATTTGGAGACGGTGCAGGTGCGGTGGTATTACAAGCTTCAGAAGTCGATCGCTTTTTGGGATTTGAAATTCGCAGCGACGGCACACAAAATTCGTCTCTCAATTTGGCTTACAAAGCCGAGTCAAAAGAATTAATTGAGGGCGTAAGCGTCGCAGTGGGTGGATTTCATCCCATCACAATGAATGGTCAAGAAATCTATCGCTTTGCCGTGAGAAAAGTGCCGGAAGTCATAGAAAAAGCTATGTTTCGGGCAAATATTAGCGCTGCTGAAATTGACTGGCTGTTGTTGCACCAAGCCAATCAGCGGATTCTTGATGCAGTTGCCCAAAGGCTAAAAATTCCCCCCGAAAAAGTAATTAGCAATTTGGCGAATTACGGCAATACCTCAGCGGCTTCAATTCCCCTTGCCTTAGACGAAGCCGTGCGTCTGGGTAAAGTTAAAGCGGGCGATACTATTGCTGCTGCTGGTTTCGGTGCAGGTTTGACTTGGGGGGCTGCGATTTTTCAATGGGGAAGGTAAGATTTGGCGGCCGGCTGTAAACTTGCTCCGGTTATTGTCGGGAGTTCGATCGAGTAAAATACAAATCCTTTAACACGCCATACATAGGGCAAGGTTCGCAGCAGTGCACCAGCCGGACAGCAGTTATTGACAAGGGCGTGCTGAAATGGAACATCCTCTATTCTTCGATCGACTTTCCCCGGTTTGAAGGTTGAAAATTGTGCTACGCCTATTAATCCAATTAAAGTAGCAAAAAAAAATAAACCTGGTAAAAATCGCAGTTAGATGTTATAATTATGAGTCGCGAGTAGAGAGTTCGTTAACCGAAAGATAGCGGATACCAGCGAGCGAACTTAGAAGCGGGAAAGAAAGAATTTTTGCAATCACCAATTAGCAACCACCAATTAGCAGATTACCGGAAAAATGACTAAAACAGCATGGGTATTTCCCGGACAAGGTTCCCAGGCGATCGGGATGGGTGCAGACTTATTAAACTTGCCAACAGCCAAAGCCAAATTTGAGCTCGCTAAAGAAATTTTAGGCTGGTCTGTCCCGGAAGTTTGCCAAAAAGAAGAAGCAAAACTATCTCGGACTCTCTACACTCAGCCTTGCTTGTTCGTAGTAGAAAGTATTTTGGCCGACTTAGTGCGAGAAAAAAGCGATCGACCAGCGGTAGTTGCCGGTCACAGTTTAGGAGAATATGTTGCCCTCTACGCAGCAGGCGTCTTTGACTTTGAAACCGGATTGCGCTTAGTCAAACGCCGCGCTGAACTCATGGACACCGCCTCCGGCGGGCAAATGGTGGCTTTGATTGGGTTCGACAGGCAGGAACTAGAATTGCAAATTCAATACAGCCGAGACGTAGTGCTGGCAAACGACAACAGCGAAGCACAAGTCGTGATTTCTGGAACGCCCGCAGCAGTAGAAGATTTGCTTGCCAAAATCAAAGTCAAACGCGCCGTTAAATTGAATGTTTCCGGTGCGTTTCACTCTCCCCTGATGGCATCAGTGGCGGCAGAATTTCAACTAGCCTTAAAGTCGGCAAGATTTTCCGATGCTAAAATGCTGGTGCTCTCGAACGCAGAACCCTCAGCCACTACCAGCGCAGCCACTTTAAAGCAGCGGTTGACTCAGCAGATGACCAAAGGCGTGCGCTGGCGAGAAATTTCGCTGCAACTGCCGCAACAAGGAATCGATCGAGTAGTGGAAATTGGCCCCGGCAAAGTTCTCACAGGTTTGATCAAACGGACTTGTCCCGATTTAGCATTGGTAAATGTTAGCAGTTTTGCAGATTTGCCCGCTTAATCTATTTTTAGCCTGTTATTAAACGGCAGGTTATAAAATTGAGAGTTAATCGATCCGAAGATTGCCCAAATAACGAATCGCAAAACAGGCAAATCCGAATATTGCCTGTTTTGCAAATTGGGGATAGACGATCCAGACAGTTAGAAAATATTAATCAAAAATCTAGAAATCGATCGACCTGACGGGGCGATCGACAAATCCTGATGTAGACTAGGCGTAAAAACCAAGCTGATCGGGTATTTATATGAAAAAAGTCCTTTACTGGTTGATGGGCGACAAGGCAGGCAGAACCATCGTAGGTGCGTGGAACTGGATGTGGGGACTGCCCGTAGAATCCGGCGGCCAGGTGGCGGTGGCGGTAGCCGAAGAGTCACTGCGATCGATGCAAGAATCAGTGCAAAAGCTAGCAGCAGCAGTCTCCACCCAAGTTGCAGCCTACCAGCGCGCTAAAACGAAATATGAAGAAAAAGTTAGGGAAATGCAAACCGTAGAGCGCCAAGCCATCACAGCCCAGCGCAACGGCAACGAAGAAGCAGCCCGCTTGGCAATGTCGAAAGTAATTCAGACAGAACAAATCCTGCCACAGTTAGAAGCCCAAGTAAAACAAGCCGAACAGTACGTCAACGCTTCCAAAGACAAGCTAAATCGAGAACGGATGAAACTGGAAGCCTACAAAACCGATATGCAAAATATGAAAGATATGGCCGAGATTAACGAAGCCCTCGGAGCCATATCCAAAGTCAACAACGACCTCAGTATCGATTCAGCTCGATCGCAATTTGAGCAAGCCAAAAACGCCGTCCACGGCCGCAACCTCGAACAGCAAGCTTTAGCAGAAATATCTGATAACCCCCAAGAAAGACTTCAGGCCGAATTAGAAAATATGACCTTAGACGATGAAGTTAATCGCAGGCTACAAATGTTAGACGACTCCAACAACAAAGAACTTCCCAGCTAAGGACAATTTTATGGCGAAGAGTGGGCCTCCCCCCATAGTTTTTATCCTGTTATTTCTCTTGCTAGCCGGTGGTGGCTGGTTCTTTTTTCTCAACAAACCAGCATCGCAAGATGTTAGTAACAATCCCCCCACACCTACACCCGCAGGCGATGTCGTCCCACTTCCCGTCGCGCCAGTAGTGGGCGGTGCTTCTTCGCCTGTTGCGGCTACTTCCTTTGCGCTTCCAGCTTCCGTGCCTCCGGGTACGGCGGTGAGAATTGACGGTTCCACCAGCATGGTGACAATCAATCAGAACCTCAAGAACGGCTTTCAAGGGAGGTTTGCTGGCACTACAGTCGATGCCAAAGCAAATGGTTCTGCAAAGGGAATTCAGGATTTGGTGGCAGGAACAGCCGATATTGCAGCGGTATCGCGACCTTTGACGGCTCAAGAACAAAGTCAGGGTTTGGCTGCTGTGCCCGTTGCCCTAGATACGATCGCCCTTGTAGTTGGCATTAACAACCCCTTCAAAGGAGGTTTAACCTCGGCTCAAGTTCAAGATATCTTTAAGGGAAATACTCAAGACTGGTCGAAAGTCGGCGGCCCGGCGGGTCCGATTAAAGTAATTAACAGACCGGCAGTTAGTGGCACTCACCAAACGTTTAAAGAACAAGTGCTCGGAGGTGGCGAGTTTGGCACGACGGCAAATATTACCACGCTCGATCGAGATGCGACAACTCCTCTGCTGCAAGCTTTAGGCAACAACGGCATTGGCTATGCGACTTTCGCTCAAGTAGTCAATCAGAGAACGGTGCGCGTTGTTCCCGTCAACGGTGCGACGACGGATGCGGGTAACTATCCTTACAAGCGGCAATTGTACTACGCCTACAAAAATCCTCCCAGCCAAACAGTTAAGGATTTCTTGGGCTACGCCACTTCTTCGGAAGGACAGAAAGCTATGCTGACCGGAAATTGAGCCTTTGCAAAGAATTCGCCAGAATAAATTCGGGCGCTACACAAGCTTGCAAAGCGGTGTCAACCGCCGAATCATCTAACAGCACGACATGCATAAACACGGATACACTGATGATAGTCAACTTAGCCAATTAGCTAAACAGTCCGATCGCTGGGCCTATCCGTGTATCCGTGTCAAAATCCGTGTAGTGCTACTTTTTTGATTGCTGAACTGATAGGCTAATATTCGATGTAATTTAAAATTTAAGGTTTTTCTGTGAGCAAAAGTCGCGAACCAGTCGAAAGTTTACTTCTCTACTATTTATTTAAATGGTCAATTGTCAGCCCGATGCTGCACCTGTACTTTCGAGGCCGCATCTACGGTGCAGAAAATGTTCCGACAGAAGGGCCTGTGGTGGTAGTCAGCAATCACGCCAGCGATTTTGACCCGCCGATTTTGTCTAATTGCATGAGGAGGCCCGTCGCATTTATGGCAAAGGAAGAGTTATTTAAAGTTCCTATTTTGAAGCAGGCAATTACGCTTTACGGTGCTTATCCAGTCAAGCGGGAAAGTGCCGATCGCAGTGCAATTCGCTCGGCTATCAACTCTTTGGAAAATGGCTGGGCGACGGGTGTATTTTTGCAGGGAACTCGCACGCCAGACGGCAGAATTACTGAACCGAAATTAGGTGCTGCGCTGATAGCTGCTAAGGCTAAAGCGCCGCTGTTACCTGTTAGTTTGTGGGGAACTCACGCCATTTCGTCCAAAGGTTCGGGAATGCCGCGTCCGGTGCCGCTGACGGTGCGAATTGGCAAGCTAATTGAAGCGCCCGGTTCGTCGGATCGCGAGGAGTTGCAAGCGTTGACTCAAAGATGTGCGATCGAGATTAATGCGATGCACGATTTGGGGCGCTAATTTTATAACTTTTGTTGCTGTTTTTCAGGTTATATCTACAGATAGATGAATACTGAAGATAAACCTCGAAAAATATCAATATAAGTGATTGAAAACAAGCGCAATAATTAGGCTTGAATTTGAGTTTAATTTGACAGGAGATAAGAAGAAAGACATGGTAACAAGCAATCAAACCCGCGCGTTGGGATTGTTTTCTAACCGCGAAGATGCCGAGCAAGCTCTGACAGAATTGAAATCTTCCGGGTTTCCAATGGATAAAGTTTCGGTTGTTGCTAGGGAGGCAGGTGAGTCTGTAGGCGATACTCAAACGATCGCTCAGGTAGGCGATAAAAATCTAGACACAGGAGCAGGAGTGGTAGCAGACACTCTGACAAATAGTGCTTTAGCCACCGTGCTAGTGGGTCTCGGAAGTTTAGCTATTCCCGGAATCGGGCCGATGATTGCAGCGGGCACTTTGGGCGCCTCACTGGTGGCTAGCGTAGCAAGCACTGGCGTCTCGGCGGCGGCTTTCGGTGGGGTGGTGAAGGCCTTGACTGACTTGGGAATTCCCGAAGAAACAGCTAGAACTTACACCGACCGCCTGCACGCGGGCGATTATTTGGTAGTAGTAGATGGCGCTGAGGATGATATTAGTCGGGCTCAAGGGGTTTTCAGCAGTCGGGGCATTCAAAATTGGGGCGTTTTTTAAACAAGAATTGTGCACCAAGTCTATCCCTAGGGTGATGCACACCTCACCATTAGTGAGAACAATCAGCTCAAATTTAGTACCCGACTTTTGTTTGAAAATTAGTGCCTCAATCCCCCCTAACTTAAAAAGGGGGGAACCGGAAACAGTCTATCGTCTGCCGGGAAGGGCATTGAAATTCGGCTAAAACCCCGACCTAGACGTGGTTTTAGTCTTAAGTTGACATTCATTCATTGCCCACCCGCTGCCTACAGGTAAATTATTGATTTTTATCGCTCATCTTTTGATGCTGAGGCGGTGACATAAGCGACAGCTAAAGGGGAAATTTTTTCTGTAACTGCTGCGATAACTTGGCGATCGAAGTCAGTCCAAACTCTGGGGCGATCGAACATACAAGGCTGCAAAACCCCCCACAATAAGCCGTCAGCACAAAGGTGAGCGTGAATCAAAGCTCGATGCCCGAACTCTTTTGCCTCAAAATCTTTGTTGACAACTTCAGGATTTGCTGTTTCAACATCCTCAACAAAAATCGACGGTTCAGTTCGCAAAGCTGCTGCAAACAAAGGGTCTTCTTCCCCTAAAGATTCGGGTTCTTTTTTCCATTCCGCGTCCCCAATCTCTGGAAAGTTGGAGTTGCGACGCCAGCAGTAAGGTACTCTGCCCCTTTGCGTTTCAGGATGGCGGAGGTAGAGAAAGACCCGATCGCAATTTAACACCTCGCCTAAAGCCGGCACCAAAGCGGAAAAAACATCATCCGGCGTTTTGGTGTCACTCAAAATTTTATCCAGAACTGGTGGCAGAATTTGGTCGGTCATTAATTTTAGCTTTTGAAGTTCATCTACTAATTTTAAACTACTCCTCCTTTTCTCTTCTGTTCTTTTACGCATTTGTCATCAGCATCTTCGCGTTTCCTTAAATCGCTATAGGAGAGAAGTTTTAAAACCAGAGGGAATGGAAAAAAACTAAAACTTGCTTAATCCTTCCCTTTGTTTATTCAATTCTGGCTTGGCTAAAGTTAGCACCCGTATAACCGGTTGTCAGCCAAAGAATAGCCCTAGCGCCGTCGCGAATAGCTTTTTCCACCGGTTCGGGGGTTCGCCCAGACGGAACTGCCACAGGCTTAAAGCTAATGCCTCGACTGCCGAGTACGATTTCGCCGATAATCTGAGCTCGCCGCATATGATCGTCAGAAGTGATCAGATACACGCTCTCAATCCCTTGAGCTTTCAATTCATCTACCAGGGTGGTAAAATTTGTTACCGTATCTACCGCTCTGTAGTCTAAGTGCAGGCGATCGGACTCAATTCCCGCTTCTGAAAACACCCATTCCGCGAACTCCGGATTGCTCCCAGACGACACCCAAATCGGCAATTCAGGATGATCCCGAGCAAATTTGGCGGCAAACACCTCTCGCTCCGTAGCCCCACCTAGAACTAACAAAGCTTGGGGTCTCTGAAATTCGCTCTTAACCTGCTGATAGCCAAACCAACACGCCATCAAAAGCCCTACGACGAACCAAAAACTGCGTGAAGTGTTCAAACGCTTGTAACGCTGCGTGTTTGAATTGATTCTTAACCACATCTAAACCTATAAAAATTTTATGTAACTCACAAAGGAACCATAGCAAAAAATACCGCACGTATAGCCCACTAACAGGAATTAAAAATTAAAATTTAAAAAAGGGTCGGGGGATCATAGGATTTTAGATTTTAGATTTTAGATTTTAGATTTTAGATTTTAGATTTTAGATTGACTCTACGCTTGGGGTTGGGCTTCAACAGGCGATTTTAGATTTTAGATTTCAGATTTTATAGCAACCGCCTTGGCGGTTGGTATACTTGTCTGTGGGCGAATTCCTTAGCGGATATGCAAAAAAGAGGGGCAAAACTTAGGCTTACCCCTCCTGCTTTTAATTTTTCTTGATTTTTAACGGGACTGGCCGGGTTCGAACCGGCGGCCTAGCGCTTCAGATTTGTGTGAGTTTCCCCACTCTCTGGACTATACCTTCACCATATGCTTGCAGCTTTTAGGTGGTGACCGTCTAGTCTCTAAACCTTCCTGATTTCAATATAGGCGATCGCATAATCGCCCTGAACTCAGGCTTGGCTTGGTATTGCCTTAGAGTCATAGGAACCCACGAACTCTTTAGGTTTCACCAAATTTGACCACATTCACTCCTAGAGTTTCCTCGCAGGGTGCCCGATTCTTCAGGAGGCGCTTGCTCTATCCATCTGAGCCACAGCCCCAGTTGCTAAACCGTTTTGATTATAGCAGTTAATGTCGATTTTGAATTTTTTATTTTGGATGATCACCGATCGCCAGTTGCCAGTTTCGCAGCGATGCGGGCAAAGTTTTCTGCTGCGGTGAGTTTACCAGCACCGTAACAGGCGCGCTGTCTCCATGCGGTGACGGGGAGATGTCCAGGGGGAGCATCTTCGTTGAAGGAGAGCTCGCTGTAATATTTCCAATTTTCCTTGACTCGCCAGCCGACTTGATCGCAAAATTCAGTATAATTTGCCTCGGTACTTTCCCAAATCTGCTGCTGCACGCTCAACCCGAACCGCCCGCTGCTGTATTGTTGCCAAAGTTGGTCGATCGTGCGAAGGTCTGTAGGAGGAAAACTGTCAATATCGGCTGCACTCAGCCAGCCTTCGTCTTCCCTGACAGCGATTTGCAGCAAGATTTCCCAAGTGTGTTCATCAGCTTTGCGCCATTTTCCAGTTTCTAATAGCTTTGTCAGTTGGCGGTAGTCCATCCCCACTTCCGAGATAGCCGGAGTTGTCGCAGGTATAGCGCCGATTTTGTCTTCTAGTCGCAGTAGAGTGCTGACAATCAGTTCGGGGTTTAGTTGTTCGAGGCGGTACAGAACCCATTCTAACTGAGATTGCAGGTATGTGCGGGCGATCGCACCTTGCTGCAATTCCCCATGCAACTCATCAAATTTAGCTGACCAATTTTGTTGAGTGCGGGCCAATTCCCACATTTGTTTTGCCCACTGCAATCTAACTTGTTCTTTTTTTAAATAAGTTTTGGAAGGCTTAGCACGTTGCGGGTAGGGAGTCACATCCCAGCCGCAAATCGAGCAAAACTCTGCTTTTTCTTCTATGTATTCAGCACCGCACACTGGACAGTTAGACATATTGCCATAAATTCGGTTGCCAAGTAATTATATGACATCGGGTAAATTAACCATAATTCGATTAGCTATGCACTTTGCAGCCTACAATTACAGTTTATCTGTAGTAATGTGCACTTTTCGCACCCGAAAGTTAGAGTTAATTATACCGCTCTAACAAGGCAAGCGAATAGTAAACAAACTGCCTTTGCCCAACTCGGATTTTACCTCGATCGTGCCGCGGTGAGCTTCGACTATTTGGCGGCAGAGGTGTAGTCCCAAACCTGTACTGGACTTCTTATGAGTTCCCGAGCTAAACCTTTCAAATAACTTTGCTTGTTCGGTGGGAGAAATGCCGGCACCGGTGTCTTTGATGTCTATGATTACCCATGCCAGTGGTTGGTTTTTGAAGCTAGTATAAGCAGGTGAATTGGCAGCTTTTAAGCTGACATCTATTGAACCGTTGTCGGTGAATTTAATCGCATTTCCGATTAAATTTGTCAGCAAGCGGTGCAGTTCCAGACGATCGCCTGGATACTTCGCAATCGGTGCACTTTCTGCACTTTCTGTCAAGTCTAAATTTACGGATAAACCTTTAGCATCGGCTAGGGGAGCTAGTTCTTCAGCTACCTCAGTAATAAGCTGGCGCAAGTCCACGGCAGCGAAACTTAGGGATTTGCGGCCTGCTTCGTAGCGGTAGACTTCCAGCAACATATTTACCATCGCGATCAGGTTTTTGTTGCTGCGAACCATCGTCCCGAAAGCGTCGCGCATGGGAAGGGAAATTTCTCCCAAAGCTCCCTGCTGCATTAAAGTTAGCATTCGATCGGCGGCTACGAGGGGCGTCCGCAAGTCGTGAGCGAGTCGGGAGACAAAATCTTCGCGCTGCAGGGCGATCGAATTGCGCTCGTCTACGCTGTGTTTAAGCCGCAGGAGCGATCGAACCCTAGCCAGCAGTTCATCCATTTCGACTGGTTTGCGGATAAAATCGTCTGCTCCCATGTCCAATCCCTGGACTACGCTGGCACTGTCGTGAGCCGTGATCAGCAAAATCGGAATAAAGGGCAATTCCTTATTTTGTCGGATTCGTTTAGTGACTTCGTAACCATCCATTCCCGGCATCATCACGTCTAGCAGTACCAAATCCGGGGCTGCCTTGTCAATTTGACTCAAGGCAGAAAAGCCGTTTTCCGCCGTACTAATTTCGTAACCTTCTTCTTCTAGGATTGTCTGAACCAACAAAACATTATCTGGTGCGTCGTCTACCACCAGAATCCGATCGGCTTTTGTGGCATTCGGAACAGATAAATAACTCATTTAATTGCTAGCCTGGAAATAAATTCTAAACTTTAATATGCCATCCGATTTATGATTTCACATTTTTACACTTGTTAACTCTGTCATAAGGAATATCTCACAACTTTATCAAATCTTTTTACTTTGGAACCCTCGGATGTAATATAATCTACTACTTGGTTGTCATCGTATGCACACCGTCCCAATCATCGGGCGGGGGTACTTCCAAATAGCTCAGGGATCGATCGAGGTGAACTTCCACAGGTCTATCGCTGGGTCGCATTGCTAAAGCAGCTTCAAAATAACTAATAGCTTTCTGAAAATTTCTAGCAATATAAGCATCCCTACCGTTACTGTAAAGTTCCAAAAACCGAAAGGTTTCCCCATCCATGGGTTCAGAACTATTTTGCAGCAACTCGTAAATACCCACTGGCTGATTTTTGCCCTTAACCCGCACCTTGTCTAACTCTCGCACCCAAATTCCTTCTCGACACAAACTGTATGTAAATTCGCTCAAAATTATATCGCATCCGTACTCCTTTGTAAGCTGTTCCAATCGCGAACTCAAATTCACCGCATCCCCGATTACCGTGTAATCCATTCGCTTTTGAGAACCAATATTTCCCGAAACCACCTCTCCGGAACTAATTCCAATTCCGAAGCGAAATGGATCTTCGCCGGGGCGAGAATCATTAAACTCTTTCAAACGCCGGCGCATATCTAAAGCCGACTGCACCGCCATCCAACCGTGACTTTCCGGGGGATTCAGCGGCAGGGGCGCGCCGAAAACCGCCATTAAAGCATCACCGATAAACTTGTCTAAAGTGCCTTCGTAGTGGAAAACGGCCTCCACCATCGTCTCAAAATATTCGTTCAGCAGGGATACCACATCCGACGCTCCCAAATTTTCAGTCAACGTGGTGTAGCCGCGAATGTCAGAAAATAAAATAGTCACTTCTTTGCGTTCGCCCACCATCAGGGCGCCTTCACCCAAGGCCATCACTTTATCTACGACTCCAGGAGTCAGATAGCGGTACATCGTATTTTTCATCCGCTTTTCGCGACTGATGTCTTCGAGTACCACTAAACCGCCGCGCACGCCGCCCTCTGGATTGATCAGCGGGTTGACAGTCAAATTCAAACTACGTTCAATTACTTTAATTCGAGAGGCGGGGATGGGCAGCGGACAATAAGGGTGATACAGGGCAGAATTTCGCAGCGCAAATAGAGATTGGGCATTAGCTAATTCTGCCAGCGCTACTTCCTCAGTCCACGCGCGGTTTTCGCCCCAAGCGTAATATAAATTAGGGTCAGTGCGATCGGGCACGGCCAAAATATAACTTTCTTCTTCTTCTTCTTTTTTTTGGGAATTTAGCGTTTTTTCTACCAACAGTCCCACAGTTAAACTTTGTTCGGGAACGTAATGTCGGGCAGCATTTTTGAGACTGTCTTCTAGCCGAAATTGCAAATTGTCGATCGGCACAACTTCCCAAACATAGCGATTCACCAGTTTATCTTCCCAAATCTGGGGATTGTGTTTGCTTTTAGCTTGATTTACCGGACAGCCCAACAATTCCAGCGCTGCTTCGTTAATCGTTACAACTCGCCCCTGTAAATCGGTGGAAATTACTGCATCTGAAAGACTTTGCAGCATATCTTTTTGATACTGCTTTTCCACCATCACGTTTTGAAACAGTTGAGAATTTTGCAGCGCCATTCCCGCTTGGGAATTAAACGCTCGCAAAAACTCTTCGTCGGAAGGGGTGAAACTACCTTGGTTCTTATTAATTAGCTGAGTTACCCCGATCAGCTCACCTTTGGCGTTATGCACGGGCATACACAAGACAGTCCGAGTGCGGTATCCCGTTTGCTGGTCTGTAGATGGGTCAAAGCGGGGATCGTCGTAAGCATCTGTAATATTTAGAGGTTGACCAGTCGAAGCCACGTAGCCAGCAATTCCCCTATTCGCAGGAATACGAATTTCCATCATCGTTTTGCCGTCGGCCTTGGCGACTTTTGTCCAGAGTTCGTTGGTTTCCCGATTTAACAAAAATAGCGTGCTGCGATCGGCTTGCATCAAGTCGCGAGCTTGATCCATCACAGAGCGCAAAGTTGTTTCCAGGTCAAGACTTTGACCCAAAGTCGTGGTGGCTCTCAAAAGTGCGGCAACCCCTCGCTGGTTGCGGGCCACGACGTAGAAAGACTGACAGCTTTCGAGAATAATCCCGATCGAATCTGCAAAAGCCTGGAACTGCTGTTCGTCTTCCTCGTTAAAGGGGGCATCGCCAGCTTTATTTAACAGTCTGACCACCGCTACGGGTTCATGTTGGCTCTTGCTGCTAAAAATTGGCATACAGAGGATGGTCTCGATCTGATAGCCCGGTGGTTCGTCTACTTCGGTATTAAAATACTCGTGCGATCGAGCTTCGGCGACATTAATCGATTTTCCGGTTGTTGCTACGTAGCCTAAAATGCCTGCATCCATCGGCAAGCGAACTTCTACATCCTCGCCCGTCAGTGGATCGACTGTTTTGTGCCACAGTTGATTTTTGTTGGAGTCAACCAAAAAAATTGTTGTCCGGTCTGCTTGCAAAATTTGACCAATTTTGACAGTGAAGGCATCTAACAGTTGCTCTAAGAGGCTTTCGAGTGCTTCATTGTTAATCAGGTCCATCGCCCGGATAAATTGCTGAAATTCAGCCGTGATAAAGTCCAGCAGGCACACTAATTCAGGAACTGGCAGGCTCTTAACACGGGAGGTCAATGCCCCCATAAAATTGACTTGAGTCAGTGTAGCCAGAACGCTACCAGTATTGGAGAATGTCATGATTAACTGCTTGCTCAGAGGGGTAGACTGACCGCAGGTCGATCTGCGCGAGATTCGGCGGCGGTGCAAACTCTTGAATTTGTTTGCAAGCGCATCGGCACTCGCTTGTCGCTTTGATGAATCGTGAGTTCAAAAGTGGCGCACGCAACTTCAGTTTGCTTGTTATGTATGCTCGATCGATCTTTTTTACAACCTCGATACTGATGAGGGTTCGTCAATTCAAGCTGAACTTAAGTTCGCAAAACTGCTAGCCTGAAAATTAGGTGACAGGCTTTAGTTCGATCGAGAGTGCAATGTGGATTGGACGCCCTGTGCTCTGCCCCAGCGCGCGGTGTGACTGTTTTAGCGCACTCGGCGACCGTATCCGGTCAGGTAAAGGGCGCTATGAAAGCAGCGCGCAAGGCCTTCCTACAGAGCTTACTCATAGTTTAATGGTAAATGCAACAGCAGGATAACGACGGTAATTTATACAGCAAAAAAGTTCGATCAATCTTTGAAAACATCCCTATTCAATACCAACTGACGATCGAACAGCGAAGCTAAGCTGGCGGTGATGTTTAAAGGTGCTACCGATCCTGACATTTAGGCCGCTCTGGGCACAGACTGGGCAAACACCACTGATTGATAGTAGCGCTGCAGTTGTGCGGCGGCGGCTGCCCAACCCCAGCGTTCGGCTTCTCGGCGAGCGTTATGGCGCAGGGTTTCCCGTTCTTCGGGATTCGCAAACAGACGCTTAGTGGCTGCGAGTGCTCCTTCTTCGTCGGCTGGGTCAAATAAATATCCGTTAACACCGTCGGTGACGATATCGGGAATTCCGCCACTGCGCGCCGCCACTACGGGCGTCCCTGCAGCCATTGCTTCTAGGAGCACTAAGCCCAGGGTTTCGGTGCGGGAGGGAAAAATGAAGGCGTCGGCAGATGCGTAAGCTCTTGCGAGTTCTTGCCCCTTGAGGTAGCCGACAAAATTGGTGGGTGTGCCGGCAAAATATTGTTCAAGGGTTTGCCGATGCGGGCCGTCTCCCACTAAGGCGAGGCGGGCATCGGGAATTGCTGCGAGGACTGGTTTGATGCGTTCGATTTCTTTTTCTGCACCGAGGCGGCCGACGTACAGCAGCAGGGGACTGTCTGGGTTATTTTCAGAAAGGCGCGATCGCATTTCTCGACTTGCCAATTCCGGGACAAACATTTCAGTATCTACGCCCCGCTGCCATAAATCTACCCGATCGATCCCGTGGTTTCTGAGTTCTTCCACCATTGCTGTAGAAGTACACAGATTCAATTCTGCTTGGTTGTGAGCACCTTTGAGCAATTCCCACAATAAAGGTTCGAGGACTCCAAAACCGTAATGGTGCAAATATTTCGGCAAATGCGTGTGGTAAGAAGCCAAAATCGGAATGTTGAACTTTTTCCCGTAATATATACCGCCCAATCCCAAAATAGCGGGATTGACAACATGAATAATATCCGGTTTAAACTGCTCTAATTGGCGACCGACAGCGGGAGAAGGAAGTGCCATTTTCAATTCCGGGTACATCGGCAAAGGCAAGCCCTCCACACCGTAAACTCGTGCGCCTTTGTATTCTTTAATTCCGTAATCTGGAGAAAATATCAGAACTTGTTCGCCCGATCGCTGCAAGTGATCTACAGTGTGAATCAAGCGCGTCACAATGCCGTCTATTTTCGGCAAAAATGTTTCCGTGAAAAGAGCAATTTTCATAAAAATAAGTTACTTAGGGAGCCGATAATCATAGCTTGGGGCAAACGGCATCGGTAACAGGATACACTGTGTCGGGGGGAGTAAGTCATGGCGTGCGATCGGCTGCTTTTCTACACTTCTTCTGTCAGTTGCACTACCGCTAATTCCGAGCGAGAGGTTTTTGAGATCAAATGCCAATTCCCTGAATGCCAATTGATACAATTATCCCACCTAAAAGCCATCCCACACTTTCTGTCAAGCAATTAATTCTGTAAATTTCCTGTGCTATCCCGGCAATTTATCTCGATTTTTAAGTGGCAGATAAGCCTTTGCTAACTCGCCACTAATTTAGATCACTCGGCGTTACAGCAGCCCATTCCCCTATTAAATAATAAGCCAAAACTGCCCTCGCTGAAAATCCAGGCATAACCACCCAAAGCAACAGAATGAGAATTCGACTTTTCACGGGGTTTCTTCCCAAACAAGCCAGCGGTAAAAACCTGATGCCATTTTTTAATTAACCGCAGAGGACACAGAGGACACAGAGAAAGAGATAAAAAAGATAGATTATCGTAATATACAGCAAACTCCATTCAGAACTTGCGAACCCTTTTCCTCTCTTCCCTTCTTTTCTCTTACTGCGCGCCCTTCGCGCCTTCGCGGTTCGTTAAAAAGCTCTTTCCCCGCAGATAGAAGCCAGAACTTACTTCCAAGAAACCTTCGGCAAAATCTGATTTTTATCGACACGGTGCTGATATTTTGTAGCAAAATTCAGCAGAGAATCGAGCAGGGAATCTGAGAGATAGTGCGGTTGCAAACCCAGGTCTAGCAAATTGGTGTTTTTGGCATTGAAATAATGTTCTTCTTTCTCGACTCTGGGATTTTCGATGTTGTTGATTTCTACTTTTAATCCCATTGCCATGCCTGCTTTTTGCACCAAGGAGGCTAAATCGCCGACGCTGAATTGTTCGGTGAATTGGTTGAAGACGCGGAATTGTCCGGCTTCGGCGGGGTTGGCTAGAGCCAATTCCACGCACCGCACGGTATCCCGAATGTCTAAGAAGCTGCGGGTTTGTCCGCCACTGCCATAAACCGTCAAAGGATGACCGATCGCAGCTTGGATGCAAAATCTGTTCAATGCTGTCCCGAATACTCCGTCGTAGTCCAAACGGTTGATCAACAGTTCGTCCATGCCGGTTTCATCTGTGAGCACGCCGTAGACTACGCCCTGATTTAAGTCGGTGGCTCTTAAACCCCAGATTTTGCAAGCAAAATGGATGTTGTGGGAGTCGTGGACTTTTGACAGGTGGTAGAAACTGCCTGGTTGTTTGGGATAGGGTAGTGTATCCTTGCGGCCGTTGTGTTCGATCGTAATGTAGCCTTCTTCAATGTCAATATTCGGCGTGCCGTATTCGCCCATTGTCCCCAATTTCACTAGGTGACAGTCGGGGAAGTCTTCGCGGATGGCGTACAGCAGGTTGAGTGTCCCGACGACGTTATTGACTTGAGTGAGGACTGCGTGTTCGCGATCGATCATTGAGAAAGGTGCCGAACGCTGTTCGCCGAAATGGACGATCGCCTCTGGTGCAAATTTTCTCATGCTTTTGCTGAGAAAATCGTAGTTGGTGATGTCACCGACGAACAAGTCGATCGACTTGCCCGTTAAATCTTGCCATCGCTGGAGTCGTTGCTGAATCGGTGCGATGGGAGTGAGGGTGTCGCTGCACAGTTCCAGATCCCAGTGCCGCCGCACGAAGCTGTCGAGGATGCCAACTTCGTAACCTTTGTTAGAAAGGTAGAGTGCGGTTGCCCAACCGCAATAGCCATCGCCACCAATAACCAGGACTTTCATAAATCAACGGTGAATCTTGCTTGCCAATACTGGGTTAATGTACCAGGTATTGGTGCATTCTGAACCTTTAATCAAGCGTGTTCGCCCAGGAGAGACTCTGTTTTTTTGGATTAAACCGGAATTTCGTCGGCGAAACTGGCCCGGCGGGTGAATTCAAAAGGGCCGGCCTGGGCTCCCCAGACATGGGCGTCGGTTTCTGGGTCACGTCCGCGATCATGGCTAATAAATTTGTCTTGGTCTATCTCAAATTCGCTGTCTAAATAGGTTTTTTTGCCCTTTCTGACCACCATGCAGCCTTTTCCGGGTTCGACAGACCCTTTGAAGCTGTTGCCCGTCCACTGCGTAATAAAGGTGCAGCCGGGAAGTAGAGTCAGTTGTGCTTTTTTGATTTCTTGCAGCCGTTGCGGGTCGCGGGCAGCGCCGTAGAATTGTTCTTCGTTTTCTATGGCATAATTTTCGATGTCGATTCGATCGTCCACCGGGACTAATTTCAAAACTCGGACTCGGTACGGTACATTCAGTTCAATATCGTAGGCTTGTTCTAGGTACAAGCTGATCCCATCCAGAACTTCGACGGGTAAAGGCCTCATGCAGACGCGGATGTGGGCGAAGAATGGCGGATTTTCAAAGGCTTGGGCTTGGTTGCTGAAATCGGCGGCCATCCAGCGGGCGAGGGTGACGATATCTGTGGAATGAGTCATTTCGATTTTAGATTTGGGATTTTCGATTTTAGATTGGGGATCTAGTAAAAATTATTTTAGGGGAAAGCGGGCGATCGGCTATAGAAGGTAGTTATATGCTTTACGAACCAGTAAAGAAAAGGTGGCGATCAGTACGGCATTTATCAACGTATCCCATTAGCGAGATCGTCCTTTTCTTCTACCAGCGCTGGAATTTTTAGTCGAACTCGCCCCATTGGTGCGCCCTCAATCTTCCAAAATCTCGACCAAATCTTCCATCGTCACGTCGAAAGCACGGGCAATTTTGTAGACAGCAGAAAGATCGACTGTGTTTAAAGCATCCCGCCTCCCGTAGCTTTTTACCGTGTTGTAGTTGACTCCGGATCGATCGGCAACTTCTTTGAACGTCCAACCTCTTTGCTCAGCTAGTTCTCGAATCCGCAGTCTAACGTAGCCCATTAGTGCGAGCGCCCTTACTATTCCAAAAACTCAACCAAATCTTCAATCATTACATCAAAAGCAAGGGCGATTTTCTGAACGGCGCTCAGATCGACCATACTCATCCCATCATCGCGTCTAGCGTACCCTTTAACCGTGTTGTAATTAACCCCAGAGCGCTCGGCCACGTCTTGCAGCGTCCAGCCCTTTTCTTCTGCCAACTCTCGAATCTTTAGTCGAACTCGCCCCATTGGTGCGCCCTCAATCTTCCAAAATCTCGACCAAATCTTCCATTGTCACGTCGAAGGCGCGGGCAATTTTGTAGACAGCAGAAAGATCGGCTGTATTCAAAGCATCGCGCTGAACGTAGCTTCTGACAGTGTTGTAATTAACTCCGGATCGATCGGCAACTTGCTTTAGTGTCCAACCCTTTTGCTCAGCTAGTTCTCGAATCCGCAGTCTAACGTATCCCATGTTTTAACTTGACATTGATGCGTATGCAACATATGATATCTATGTACACTGAAAACGATCGCCCTCAGAGCCTGGAAAACTTAAGGGCGATCGCTTTTTCTACCACACCCCACGAACGTGGGGAAGGATTACCCTATGATACCAACATCGAAGCCCAAATTAAACACTCATCCCTGGTGTATCGTGCGGCAATTACCAAATATGCAGCGATTGGTGGTTGCTCGGTTCCACCGCCGGGGCGATGCGGAGGGATACATACAGATTTTACAGCGGTTGTTGCCGACGGCTAAACACGCGATTGTTTTTGATACGACAGGGGCTGAGAAATTGGCACAAGTGCGATCTACTCAATTAGAACGAATCGTGTAATTAATCAGGAGCGATCAAATTTTATAACAAGTGCGATCGCTCCTTCATTCTCAAGGCGAATAATTGGGGAATCGAGGGATTTTAGATTTTAGATTTTAAATTTTAGATTTTCCATTGAAGCATTAACTAAATTACTTTCTATCAAGTATTAAAGTAGGGAGTTATAGGATCTAGTCCTATAAAACAAAGCATTTGCGCCGTCAATCTACAGATTTAATCAGAGATTTTTGGCGCAAATACTTTGTCGAGGTGATACTTTTGCCAGAGATTAAATACTCTGGTTCAGACATCTAAATTAGCAAATTAGATGAGTTTGACAGCCCGCAGACCAAACATCAGCACTGTTGCCAAGCCAATCATGCCGCCAAAAATCCCAAAATAAGTTATTGCTCCGCTAAGAGTCATGGCAATTTCTCCAAAACAATCAATAAAAAGACATTTGACACTCCCCACCTATTAAGGCTGGGGATTCTTGGTTCACTGATACACCTTAAAACTCTCTATCCTTTCGGCACTACTTAAACCAAAAACCCGGTCAATAGAACTAAGTTTCGAGTCTAATTTAGAGGAGTCCCAGCGGGCTTATCTCCGCAAGCTTTAGAGGATTGCTCCCCTTGTTTCCGTATGCCCTACGGTACAACTTGAATATCAAGTATTTGATTTTGCCCTTTAACGGGTGCTCATTGGCTACCCTAGCTCTGTTTATCGTGGTGATCGCCATCCACTACGCATTACTACTTCCTATCCTGTCAAGTGGGGACACCCCAGATTTATATTGTCTTGTGATAGCGGTTTTTCAGCCTGTGCTATCTCTAGTATGCCATACTAGAGCGACACTATATCGACATTAATCCGTCGAAGTGACGGGGTTTTCAACCCAATTTTCTGATAATCTAAAATCTAATATCTAAATTAGATAAATATGCAATCGATAATTAAAGTTGACTTGGGGCCACAATCTTACAATGTTTGCGTGCGATCGGGCGGCTTAGACGAACTCGGCAGTATGATGGGCGATCTAAGTTTGGGCAAAAAAGTGCTGCTGGTGTCGAATCAGTCGATTTTTCGGCAGTACGGCGAAAGAGCAACCGCAGCCCTCGAATCAGCAGGTTTGGAAGTCAGTAGCTGCATTTTACCACCGGGAGAGCAGTACAAAACTTTAAATTCGGTACAGAAAATTTACGGTGCGGCTTTGGAAAACCGCTTAGAACGTTCCTCGACAATGGTGGCTTTGGGCGGCGGGGTGGTTGGCGATATGACGGGTTTTGCTGCGGCGACGTGGCTGCGGGGAATTAATGTCGTACAAGTTCCGACTTCGCTGTTGGCCATGGTTGATGCTTCTATTGGTGGCAAAACGGGGGTAAATCATCCTTTAGGGAAGAATTTAATCGGGGCTTTTCACCAGCCGCGTTTGGTGTTAATTGACCCGGATGTACTCAAAACTCTGCCCGCGAGGGAGTTTCGTTCGGCGATGGCGGAAGTGATTAAGTACGGGGTGATTTGGGATGTTGAATTGTTTGAAAAGTTGGAAAAGTGCAAGCGTTTGGATCAAATGCGCTATGTGAAGGCGGATTTGTTGGCAGAAATTTTGAGCAGGTCTTGCCAAGCTAAGGCTGAGGTGGTAAGCAAAGACGAGAAGGAATCGGGTTTGCGGGCGATTTTGAATTACGGACACACCATCGGTCATGCTGTGGAAAGTTTGACCAATTACAAGGTGATCAATCACGGGGAAGGAGTAGCAATCGGCATGGCTGCGTCAAGCCGATTGGCTGTGGAGTTGGGAATGTGGGATGCTGAGTGCGATCGCCGTCAGTCTGCTTTGATTGAAAAAGCGGGTTTACCTGCCAAATTGCCTGCAGGTGTGGATGTTGAGGAAATTTTGCATACTTTGCAACTCGATAAAAAAGTGCAGGATGGCAAGGTGCGGTTTGTGTTGCCGGTGCGCTTGGGTGAGGCTGCTGTGAGCGATCGGGTGGATGGAGATTTGATTATACAAGTTTTGAAGGAAATGCTTTAGATTCTCGTTTTTGGGTGTGTTTAACCGCCGCTGAACGCTGATTCACGCCGATCGCCAAAGATGTTTTTTCTTTCAATCGGCGATCGGCGGTTGAGTTTAGGACTCGCTGGATCGCGAATTAATTTCCTCCAAAATTTTATCTACTCTGTTAGCAGCTTGAGTTCTACCTTGCTTGATAAATAACTCCTTAGCTTTTTTGAGACTGGCTACCGCCTCCGCTTGGTTTTCCTTGTCTCCTAGCTGGTACAAACCGACTCCTAAATTGTTTAAAGCATCGGGATATCGATCGTTAATTTTAACGGCTTGTCTCCACTGAACAATTGCCTCTGGCAACTGGCCTTGACTTGCCATTGCCACGCCTAAATCGTTGTGAGCTTTGGCGTGCTGTGGGTTGACTTCAATTGCTTTTTGGAATAGAACGATCGCATCGCTCATTTTATCTTGCCCCGACAGCATAGTTCCCAACTTGTAATAAGCATCCGCTTCTTTGGGATAGCGAGCGATTAGTTGCCGGTACAAAGCTTCGGCATTGACAGCATTTCCTTGACCGTAAAGGTCGTTGGCAGTTCTCAAACCCATCGTGTAGCCTTTACCTACAACTTGGCACTTTTTCTCGGAGTTGCCTTCCTGCTTGCAAATCCTTAGTTCGTCTCCCTTCATCTCGTAGGACAGAACTTCCCGAACAGCAGGGGTGCGGCGCGGGGGCTGCAAGTTCTGCGATTGCAAGTTTTGGGAGAGTTGCAGGGCGATTGTCTCAGCTTGTGCCGGTTGGGCCGCTGCGACATTGCAGATTCCTGCACCCAACAAAAGGCTTGGGGCAATCCACCTCAAAGGTTTGAGCCAGGGAAACTCTCGATCGTTTTTCATGTCTTTTGTGGAAACGTGTTGTTGATATGCTGGGTTTCACTAGCGCCGTAAGAGTCGGAGCCGATGGGGCCCACCCGATGAAATAGTTAGTTATTAACAGTCGAGATATTTTAGCACTGCGGGGCCGAGTTTGAGTTAAATTAGAGTAGAATTCCGATCGATTCTCAGTCAACCTTAGCAGGAAAATAGAAATGGGGCAGTCTATTCTTACCATGCTCTTTGCGCTCATCCTCGGCTACGCTGTTAACTCAAGCGTCAAAATAGTCAGCGGTGGCGACGAAGCTTTAGTGGAACGTTTGGGTCAATACAAGCGCACCCTCAAGCCAGGATTCCACTTTATCAGTCCCCTGGTCGAAAAAGTCGTCTGCGTGGACACAAGCCGTGAAAGAGTTTTAGACATTAAACCTCAGTCAGCAATCACGGGAGATAATGTGGCTCTCGAAGTCGATGCCGTTGTGTATTGGCGGGTTGTGAATTTACAGAAAGCTTATTATGGAATAGATCAAATTGAAAATGCGATCGCCAACTTAGTTTTAACGACGTTTCGCGCTGAAATTGGTCGATTGCCCATGCAAGACATCTTGGGTTCCCGAGATGACATGAATAAAAAGTTACTCAAAAAGTTGGACGAAGCTACTGAAACTTGGGGTGTCAAAGTAATTCGGGTGGAAATTCAAAGCATTACACCTCCGAAAAGGGTGCAAGAAGCTATGGAATTGGAGCGCGCCACCAAGAGCGAGTGGCAAGCAATGGTTAATAAGGCGATCGGCACTAAGGAGTATATGAGGCTCTTAGTTGAAGCTTTAGACTCCCATCCCAATAGCAAGCAAGTTTTGAATTACTTAGTAACTGAAAAATACTTAGAGGCTCAACAAAAATTGGGCGAAAGCGACAATGCCAAAATTCTGTTTATGGACCCGAGGAGCATGACCGAAGCCCTGGGCGAGCTGATGGGTTCTATGCCCGATGTGATTCATTCTGAGGGCGGAGAAATGAAAGTTATCGATACTCCGACTTCTCAAGACTGATTCCTGAAGATAGCGTCGGCAACCAGACAAACATCGTGCATTTCTCTGACATCGTGAACTCGCAAGATATCTGCCAAATTTGCGATCGCACCTGTACAAGCCGCCGCTGTCCCCCAAACTCTTTGTTTCGCTTCTGGCTGATTCAAAATGTGACCTATGAAGCTTTTTCGCGATACTCCGACTAAAATCGGACAGTTTAAAACACGGAATTTTCGCAACTCTCGCAGAATTTCTAAGTTTTGACTGTAATTCTTAGCAAAACCAATACCAGGGTCGAGAATTATTTGAGATTTGTCAATCCCCGCAGCAACTGCTGCCGCAATTCGACTCTCGAAAAATTCCCCAATTTCTCCCATTAAATCCAGATAATCTGTGAGTTGTTGCATCGTCTGGGGAGTACCCCGAATGTGCATCAAAATTATTGGCACTTTTAACTGAGCAACGGTTGACAGCATTTCCGCATCAAAAGTAGCTCCCGAAATATCGTTAATTATATCCGCTCCCGCCTCAACCGCAGCTTTAGCAACCTGCGATCTGGTAGTATCGACCGAAATAGGAACTGAGCCAAAAATATCGGCTTTTTGTCGCAGTATTTGTACTACAGGTATAACGCGATCGATCTCCTCTGCTAAGGATATTTCCGCTGCACCTGGCCGAGTAGATTGACCGCCAATATCAATAATATCAACTCCAGATTTTACCATATTTTCAGCTTGCGCTAAAGCAGATTCTATGGTATAGAAATCTCCGCCGTCACTAAAACTGTCAGGGGTTACGTTCACAACGCCCATCAAATAAGTTCGTTTTTCCCACTCAAAAACTTTATTTCTAATTGTAATTTTTTTGTTATTTATCATATCACCTAATCACTCGGCGATTGAAATCGCTTCTTGTAAAACGAAATTCATCTTTAAAATACGCAAGAATAAAGCAGAAGCGCCATTCTTAATTCAACCAAAACTTAACCAGCTAAAAACAGTGTCAACTGTCAATTCTAATTCAATTTTATCAATTATTGGCAACAGATATGCACCTTTGTACAGTTCTACTTTTTGTCCTGGAAATACTGCCAAAATACTCTCTTCTTCTGGATCTAGCAACCACCCCAACTCAGTGCCGTTTCGCGAACAGTGGAGTAAGTTACTCAGCACTTTTGTTTGGCTTTGGTTTGGAGAGAGAATTTCTATCGACCAGTCGGGATTAATGTCAAAGCGGTTAGCAATTCTACCCGACGGCAAACAAGGAATTCTTTCCCATCGGAATACTGCTACATCTGGCATGATTGATGCGCCGCCAAAAGTGCAGCGCAACTCGGGAAAAGCATTGGCAATTTTCCGAGTTTTCGCTACTTGATTGATAGTCTTGCAGAGTTCACCTTGAAGTACGCTGTGTTCACCTTGAGGCATGGGCTTCTGAATGATTTGTCCCTCAAGAAATTCTGAGGCCGGTTCAGTTTCAGGAAGTTTGAGGAACTCGTCTAAGGCTGGCTTGGGTTTAACGATCGCAGTCATAGGTTAATTCTCCCGATCCGAGAAACACTGAACGGCACATCACAATTGTAGGCGATAGCTGTTTAATTCCCGCTGCCCTTGTTCCAATTACCAGTTAACACTTACCAATTAGCAATTACCTAATTACTGATAATTGACAATTCGAGCAAAACTCGCAGCTTCCAAACTAGCACCGCCTACCAGAACCCCGTCAATCTCAGGCATCGCCATAACTTCATCAATATTCTCCGGTTTAACAGAGCCGCCGTACTGAATTGGCACGCCCGGATTAGTCAATTTACTGCGAATCAAACCAATAACTCGGTTAGCTTCCTTCGTTTCGCAAGTATCGCCAGTGCCGATCGCCCAAATCGGCTCGTAAGCAATTACCAACTTATTTTGGTCAACATCAACTAGATCTTTTTCCAACTGAGAAAAAATGTGAGATTCAGTTTCCCCTGCATCTCGCTGCTGCTTGGTTTCCCCAACGCACAGAATCGGAATTAAATCGTATTTCTGAGCCGCTTTTAGCCGCAAATTCACCGTTTCGTCAGTTTCCCCAAAATATTGGCGTCGCTCGCTGTGGCCGATGATGACATAACGGACACCAAGTTCACTCAGCATTGGCCCGGAAATTTCCCCAGTAAAAGCTCCCGACTCTTGCCAGTGGACGTTCTGAGCACCGAGTCTGATCCGGCTGCCGTGCAAATTTTTCGAGAGGACAGCCAAGGAAGTGAAGGGAACGCAAAGCACGACTTCCCGTTCCTCTGGGGTTTCCGTCAGGCAGGACATGAATCCTTGAAGAAACTCTAGGGATTCAGTCCTAGTTTTGTACATTTTCCAGTTGCCAGCAATAACTATTTTCCGCACGGGTGACTCAGTAGCTCTGTGAACATCAAAATCAGGCAAATTATAGTGTAAAGCTTTAGGGTACCTTTCGAGCCCTTATTGCCCAAACTCAATGCGAGCTTGCTCAACTAAGTCAACGGTGACGACTTCGGTTTCGGCTTCGCGGGCCAACTGCTCGATGCGGACGCGGGCTTGTCCCCGGACAAAGTAGGGAATATTTTTCAGCTTCGCCTTGGCTTCTGGCGTCCATTTTAAATCATCGGAAAATTCGGAATCGGGCATGGCGTTTTGAGCGATCGACTACAAGCCTTCATGGATCTGGCTTTGATGGAAAGCCTTGATTTCTTAAATTTACCACGAGTTGCGATCGCCCCACACCTTCTCACTCTGCCTTAAATTTGTTGCCTAAAATAGCCGACGCCTCTTGTAAAAGCTGATTCTGCTCTTGTCGAATGGTTTCCAACCTTGTCAAAATATTAGCAAGTCGTTCTTGAGACTCTAAACTGTTTGATTCAACTCCCCTCAATTGTAAACCTGAATTATTTTTGTCTTCGGTATTCTTTGAAACCAATGAGTTTACAGCCACTCTACCGACATTACTTACAGATTTAGAGCCGACACTCAAAACTCTTTGCATAAATTTTACAGGGCTTTGCAGAATAAATAACCATCCTCCAGCAAACAAGCTACTTAAACCCTGAAAAAAACCCAATGTAATGAATATAAATAGTAGTATCAGTGCTAAAGATATCAGCGGATGACTCACAAGCCAAAAAATTACAGGATTAGAATCAATCCACTCTTTAACAGTAGTATTGATAGCACTTTGAAGGGCATCTGAAGCGGTATCGCTCATATTTGTCGCCTTGTTAAGGCTATCTTCTAATGAAGCCTTAGCCTTTTCGGTAGCTTGATTTACACTCTCTACAGCTTGGCTAGTGCTTTGATTCAGAGTATTGATCGCAGAGTTAGTAGTTTGATTAATAGTTTCTTTAGCACTTGCCGCAGAGTGAGAAACAGCATCAACAGCTTTGTTGGTACTTTCACTGACGCGACTAACTGCTTGATTGGCGACTTCCGATATAGAAATCCTCGCTGTTTCGGTTTTCTCTGCTACAGTACCTAAAGCATTATTCGTACCTTGATTAACAGTATTAACGGCAGAATTCGTAGTTTGAGTGAGAGCTTCTTTTGCCTGATACGCAGTTTCAGATAGAGAATATTTAGCTTGTGCTGTTGCTTCTGAAACAGAATTAACTGCTTTTCCGACTTGTTCCGTCCAAACTTCTTTCGTTTTTTGAAAGCTTTGAGAAAAATCTTGAGAAAAATCAGGGAGTGCTACTTCCATAGTCAGGGATCTCTATCAAGTTAATTTACTGTTTTCCAGTGATTATAGTATATAGCAATTCTTGCAGGAGTCATAATTTTTTTACCCTCCCCAACCCTCCCCGAACTCGCGGGGAGTCCGTAAGAAATTCACAAATGATGCGAGAATTGCTATAGTATTAGCTTCCATGCCCCCATGCTTTGAAAGATAGTGCCAACGCTTTGACGATGTGTTCCAGACTCAAGCCCAAAGACAGGAGTTTATACACTATCTGGGGGGATTATTGGGAGAAAGAAGAGAAACAACCTATCGGAGAACGCGCAAAAGGCTGTAAAAATTTCTTAACAAAGCTTACGCCTTTTGGCCGTCAGAGCTTCCTGGTGCGGACAAACGCTCAACTAAGGGCGAAGCTATACGCGATAATGTGACCATCAGATGTATTTCCCAAAAATAGCTCGGACGATCGCTCAAAGATGAGGTTGGAATTTGATGCACCTGAAAAAGGCTGAATTTAGTTGAGAAATATAGCATATTATTCCAGTGGTGATCGCCAGATAACTGGCGATCGTTCGTCAAAGCTCGCTCGACGTTGTAAAAACTGTTTAATGCCCCCAAAAATAATTACATATTTACAAAAATTAGCGCAAGTTACCAGACTTTATATCCCCAAAAAAAAGCGAGAACTTTTAAGTAAACTGTGGCTGTTGGTTAAACAAACCCGACGCTGCCTAGGATTTTGTTGCGGCAGCTTAGATGGTGTATAATTTATGACATATTAGCCAATTTTTTACTTTCCATCCCAAGCTCAAAATATGCTAGGCTAGAATATTTCCAAAGCTTGAGATACACGATGACATATGTATCAATCATTAGAAGAGTCAGCCATTTCGACTAACCCATCTACGGAATCGTCCTCTCTAATTCTGATTGTGGATGACGATGCCTTGATGCGTTTGCAACTTCGACTGTATTTACAGAAGGAAAAATACCGAGTGGCTGAAGCTAATGATGGGTTGACAGGGCTAGCAGCTTATGAGGAAGTACATCCAGACCTCATCCTGCTAGATGCAGTGATGCCCACTATGGATGGTTTTGCTTGTTGTCAAAAATTATCTGAAGTGCCTGAGAGCGATCGCCCACCTATTTTGATGATTACTAGCTTGGAAGACAAAGAATCTGTCGATCGAGCGTTTGCAGCAGGAGCGGCTGACTATATCACTAAGCCGATTCACTGGGCTGTTCTGGGACAGAGAGTGCGACGGTTGATTCAGCAATTCCACTTGCAACAGCAACAAACCCTACTTTACAAACAGCTAGAAGCCGCCAATCGGCAATTAAAATACCTCGCGTCAATTGACGGCTTGACTCAGATTGCCAATCGCCGTCAGTTTGACCAACAGCTAGAGGAGGAGTGGCGACGCATGACGAGGCAGCAAACTCCTTTGTCACTGATTTTGTGTGATATCGATTTATTCAAGCCTTACAACGATACTTATGGACACCAAGCAGGGGATGTATGTTTACAGCAAGTTGCCGCAGCTCTCAATCGCAGTATTAATCGAGCTGGAGATTTAGTCGCACGTTATGGAGGTGAAGAATTTGTAGTGATTTTGCCCGAAACAGAGCTTGAGGGAGCCGTCCAAATCGTTAAAAAAATTCAGGCTTGCATCCAAGCTTTAGCAATAGTTCATAAGAGTTCTCCGAATCATTGCATTACGCTCAGCTTCGGTATTACCAGTGTGATTCCTACCCAAGAGAGCCGGCCAGAAACTTTAATTACTGCTGCCGATGCAGCACTTTATCAAGCCAAAGACAAAGGTCGTAATACTTTTTGCACCAAGATTCATACAGTTAATGAATTCACCCGTTAAATCATAAGGGTAAAAACTATGCCTCTCGAAATTTGGAATAATTATTTTTTAAAAGTTTAGCGAAATATCAAGTCCTGCATGAGTAAGCCTTGATATTAGTATTAAAGCCTCAATAATCGGTTGTGCGACATTCATGAAAACTGTCAGGGATAGAACGAGAGTGTGTCTACGACAATTTTTTACCAAAATCAGTTTATATTCAGCAAGTAGCGATTCTAGAAGTTTATGGAAGGAGCTAGCTCAGTGCGTGATCAAAGATGGTTTGGTGCGATCGCCCTTCTCACTGGTGCGGGTTTTCTGGGCAACTATTTCAGTGTGTCTCTTTTATTTGGGGTTGATTTTCTCTTTGGCAGTATTGCGGTACTGATTATTACTTACTATTTCGGCTGGGGCTGGGGAGGCTTGGCTGGTCTAATAGCAGGCAGCTATACTTATGTCCTTTGGCATCATCCATACGCCACGATTATTTTGGTAATTGAGGCTCTGTTTGTAGGGTTTCTTTGCAAGAAGCGCAAACATCCGAACCTCCTTTTATTCGATGGGATTTACTGGTTCTTAATTGGAATGCCCCTCGTTTGGCTTTTCTACGGTCAAATGATGCACATGGACGCGAATCAAGCCATCCTCGTTATGTGCAAACAAGCAGCCAACGGCATTTTTAATGCCTTAGTTGCCAGCTTAATCATTTCGTATGCGCCGAGAAATCGGTGGGTTATTCATTCAAAACATCTCGCCCTCTCTTTACAACAAACTATTTTTCATCTGTTGGTTGCTTTTGTCTTTATTCCAGGACTGCTCCTATTAGTGATTGATGGTAGATCCTTTCTTGGTCAAATCCAGACAACGGTGCAAACGGAGTTACAAACAAACGCAAAAAGTCTCACGAGCGCAATATCTAGATGGCATCAGCGACATCTCTTAGCTTTGAATACATTAGCTGAGAAATCGCTCATACCTGAAGCCGCAACTGCTGCTAATACAGCGATTAAATCATCCGAGCAGCTAGAACAAAACATTAGCCTGATCGAGCAGTTGTTGCCAGATTTTGACAAAATTTATGCGACCGATTCATCGGGAAAGATTTTAGCTACTTCTTCTCCTTTTAATCAAAGCCGTCGGCGGTTGATCGAAGAAAGCAGGGAACATAAATCTCTCATTACCCAGGCTCAAAAGCGATCAAAACCTTGGATGACTTCTATCCACAAAGATTTATTAATGGACGAAACTCATGTAGGATTGAATGTACCCCTGCAAGTTCAAGGTCGTTTTCTTGGGGTAATCCACGGTTCATTAGGATTGACCAAGATCAAATCTCTCTACATTTTCCAGAGTAACGATCGGCAATTAGGCATTACATTGCTCGATGAAAACAACCGAGTCATTGCGAGTAATCAATCCGACCAAAAGCTTTTGATTAGGGTTCAGGATTCAAAGAACGGCAGCACTCGCACCTTAGAGGGAACCTTGCAGCAGTGGCTTCCTAGCAATGGCAAAAATCCGATGATCCGTTGGAAAAACTCTCTGTATATACAGGAATTTACAATTAGCTCCGATCTGGACTGGAGATTACGCTTAGAAATTCCAGCCTCTCCCTATGTAGAAAATTTACAAAATCGCTACAAGGCTGACTTGATTATTCTACTCGTCATCACCATGTTGGCATTTTTGTTTGCAACGCTGGTTAGCGAACGACTGGTCAAGCCATTATCCTATTTAGCTGGTGCGACTGCTGACTTACCCAACAAGCTTTCAGAAGGAACATTTGAATGGAAACATAGCTCTGTTACTGAAATCAATGAGCTTGCTCGCAATTTTCAATTGATGGCGATCGCACTCAATCAAAGGTTTAGGGAGATTAAACAGGCTAACGCCACATTAGAAGAGCGGGTTCAAGAACGAACGCAAAAATTATCCAGAATCAATCGCTCTCTCAAAGGTGAAATTCAGAGACGTAAACAAGCCGAAGCTGAATTAAGAACAAGAGAGGCGGCGATACGATCTTTATATGAAGTTACTTCTACCCAAAATCTCAATTTTGAGCAGCGCATCCAAGCGTTGATTGACATGGGATGTGAGAATTTAGGGCTGGAAAGTGGCATTTTAGCTCGCGTGCAAAATAATCTTTATGAGGTAATGGTTGCGCGATCGCCCGATCGAGTCCTTAAACCAGGTGATGCCCTTGATATTAAGCAAACTCTGTGCTGTGAAGCTTTAGACACAAATGAACCCCTAACCATCCAATATACAGGCACCTCAAAATGGCGTTACCATCCTGCCTATCTTGCCTTTGGCATGGAAGCTTATATTGGAACACGAGTTTTAGTTGCAGGCAAAGTTTACAGTACCCTCAGCTTTTCTAGCAAATCTCCCCGTGCAGACAGCTTTAAATCTGCCCATGTGGAATTACTGAAGCTGATGGCTCAATGGATAGGTAGTGAAATTGAACGGCATGAGGCAGAAGTCGCTCTGCAAGCGAGTGAAGAGCGGTGGGAACTCGCCCTACGTGGTAGTAATGATGGGGTATGGGATTGGAACGTCAACACCAATGAAGTATTCTTCTCGGCTCGCTGGAAAGAGATGTTGGGCTACGAAGACCATGAAATCCCTAATCACCTGGATGAATGGAGCAAGCGGGTGCATCCCAATGATCTCGATTGGGTGATGCAAGTAATTCAAGATCACTTTGAGGGCAAAACTCCCTTTTATATTACAGAACATCGATTGCTTTGCAAGGATGGGAGCTACAAATGGATTTTAGCTCGAGGGCAAGCGCTTTTGGATGAAGCAGGCAAAGTTGTCCGTATGACTGGTTCTCACAGCGATACTACCGATCGCAAAAAGTTGGAGCAGGAAATTCAAGCCAGAGAGCAATTATTGAATGCTTTCTTTAACGGAGCTTCCCTAGCAGGGGTGGGGCTGTGTATCCACGATCGGCAGTTTAAATTTTTACAAATCAATGAGGCACTAGCTGAATTTAATGGCCACTCTGTGGAGGCTCACTTAGGTAAGACAACCGATGATATTTTGGGAGAATTTGCTGCTGGTGTAAATCAACTATTACAAAAGGTTTTAGCAACTGGAAAACCTTCGATCAATTTGGAAATTAGCACAGCATTATCCAGTCCAACGGGTGTCAAGCGCCACTGGCTCGTTTCTCACTTTCCCATTTTCAAGGATGCAGAGCAGCCTGTAGCAGTGGGTTGCATTCTAATTGAAATTAGCGATCGCAAACGCGCCGAAGCAGAACTGCAACAAATGAGTGCCGCGCTAGAAAATGCCGTAGCAGGCATCTCTCGACTCGATACTCAAGGACGCTATCTGTTTGTTAACGCAACTTATGCCGCCATCACGGGATATCAGCCGGAGGAAATGCTAGGGATGGACTGGCAAAGAACCGTTGCTCCTGAAGATGTTGAGAGAATGGTAGCTGCTTATCAACAGATGTTGAGAGAGGGCAGAGTTGAGGTTGAGGCTAGGGGGATGCGAAAAGATGGCTCCAGCTTCTATAAACAATTGGTGATGGTTTCTGCTTATGACGAGCAAAATGTCTTTGTGGGGCATCACTGCTTTATGAAGGATATTACCGATCGCAAGCAGGCAGAAGAAGCACTACAGCGACAGTTGCAAAAAGCCCTACTGCTGAAGCAAATTACCCAAGAAATTCGGCAAAGCCTCAATGCTCAGCAGATATTTGAAACGGCTGCTATTCAGATTGGGCAAACTTTTGGGGCCAGTCGCTGCTTAATTCGCACTTACCTGGACAATCCACAGCCTCAGTTTCCTGTCGTTGCAGAGTATCTAACACCCGGAGCAGCCCCCAGCAGGGAGCATGACATTCTGGCCGCGAGTCCTGCTTATACAAAACAGTTGATGGCTCAAGATGAAGCGATCGCCTCCCCGGATGTCTATTGCGATTCATTACTCTCCTCTGCTGATTCAATTTTTACCAGACTCAAATTGAGATCGACATTAGTAGTGCGAACTTCTTATCAAGGAGAGCCGAATGGTGCCATTTGTTTGCACCAGTGCGATCGTTACCGTCATTGGACTCCCGATCAAGTGGATCTGCTAGAATCCGTCGCGACTCAAGTAGGAATTGCCCTCGCTCAAGCCAAATTACTAGAGCAAGAAACTCGACAACGAGAAGAATTAACTCTGAAAAACTGTGCCCTGGAGCAAACTAGACGAGAAGCCGAAGCTGCGAACCGAGCCAAAAGTGAGTTTCTGGCGATGATGAGCCATGAAATTCGCACTCCCATGAATGCGGTTATTGGCATGACGGGACTACTGCTAGATACAGAACTCAAGGCTCAACAGCGAGACTTTATCGAGACGATTCGCAATAGTGGGGATACGCTTCTGAGTATCATCAACGACATCCTTGACTTCTCCAAAATTGAGTCGGGCAAGCTGGAGCTAGAAAAGCATCCCTTGAGCTTGAGAGATTGCATAGAAGGTGCGATCGATCAACTTGCAGTTAAAGCAGATGAGAAGGATATTGAGTTGGGCTACCTGATCCACCCTAAGACTCCTAATTTCATTTTGGGTGATGTCACCCGTCTGCGTCAGATTCTAGTTAACTTGCTCAACAATGCGATTAAGTTTACTGAAACTGGGGAAGTTACCATTTCCGTGGAAGCCTGTCTAGTTGATTCTGACAAAACGATTTCTGAGCCAGGGAACTTGTCAGAAAGCTTGTATGAAATCCAGTTTGCCATTCAAGACACAGGCATTGGTATTCCAGCCAACCGGCTCGATCGACTGTTTAAGTCTTTTAGTCAAGTAGATGCTTCGACGACTCGGCAGTATGGAGGGACAGGTTTAGGTCTGGCGATTAGTAAGCGACTTAGTGAAATGATGAACGGCATGATGTGGGTTGAGACCAGAGGTCACGTCGGAGGAACCCCTTCACCCAAATGGCTAGCCACTAATTCTCATCGAGTCACAATGGGTTCTACCTTCTACTTCACAATTGTGGCTTCCTCTGTGGCTACTGAGTTAGCGGAACCGATGGAAATGGTACCAGAACTATCTGGCAAGCGTTTATTAATCGTGGATGACCAGCCCACTAACCGACAAATTCTGACGTTGCAAGCAGAGACTTGGGGGATGCAGAGTCGGGCTGCCCAATCGGCTGTGGAAGCGCTCAATTGGCTTGAGACTGGAGAAACCTTTGATGTGGCTATTTTAGATATGCAAATGCCACAAATGGACGGCCTCACACTCGCCTCAGCCATCCACCAGCATCCTAAGTGCCACCGTTTACCCCTAGTATTACTGACTTCAATGGGCTACCCAGAAGCGAGTTCTTCAGCCCTCTCCACCCACTTTGCGGCTTGTTTAAGCAAACCCATCAAACAATCCCAGCTCTATCAAATACTGATCCATGTGCTACAAGGTCAACCGAAAAAAGTTCAACAACAGCTTCCTAGATCTGTCCAGGATGATATGAAACTGGCCCAGACACTCCCACTGCGAATTCTGTTAGCAGAAGATCATCTGGTGAATCAGAAGGTGGCACTGCTGCTGTTAGAGCGTTTGGGATACCGGGCCGATGTTGCTGCCAATGGATTAGAAGTCTTGGAAGCCCTGAATCGCCAGCCTTATGATGTGGTGTTGATGGATGTACAAATGCCAGAGATGGATGGACTAGAAGCCAGCCGTCGTATTTGCCAGGAGTGGCCCGCTCATGCTCGTCCCAGAATTATTGCCATGACGGCGAATGCCATGCAGGGCGATCGCCAGGTTTGTCTTGATGCTGGCATGAATGACTATATGAGTAAACCGATTCGAGTAGAGGCTCTCACGCAAGCGCTGAGTCAGTGTCCACCCAACCCGGAACCGCAGCAGGCCCACAACGAGGAATCAGATAGCAACAAGCCAGAAATTGATAAGCCAGCGGTTAACCTCACAGAACTGCAAGCCTTCTGTAGCAGCATCGATCAAGATTCAACCCAGATTTTGAGCTTGCTGGCGAACTGCTATTTTGAGGAATCTCTAAAGTTGCTACAAGCTATGAAATTAGCGATCGCCCAAGCGGATACTCAAACCCTAAAGCGAGTGGCTCATACCCTCAAAGGCAGTAGTGCGAATCTAAGCGCGGCTCCTCTCGCCCAGCTTTGTAGCAGGTTAGAAGCCATGAGTACCTCTGGTGAACTAGATCAAGCCTCAACCCTTTTGGATAAAATCGAGGTTGAGTACGATCGTGTCAAGAATACTCTCCAACAAGAACTACAAAAGAGCGAAACTAATCTCTGAAAGTCAATTAAATACATCTTTTGGTATCAGGACTTAGGCAACTGTCACACCCGATGCCGCAAGGCGGCTATGCGATGGCATACGCATGATCAAGCCTGATTTCAAATCTGTTAGCATCGGAATTATTATTCATATATCTCTTCTCTGCATCTGCGTGAATCTGCGTCAATCCCTTGTCATCTGCGGTTCATAAATTCTCTTTTTTTTACCGCAGAGGAGGGCAGATTAACACAGATTAACGCAGATTAATTATATCCATTATGATTGCTATGTCCCTGATTGTTGAGTGTTGAGTGTTGGCGGGATTTTACAATCTCTAATGAGTAATGACTGCTGGCTGCTGTCGAAGCGGAATCTCGATCACAAACTCAGTACCCTTCCCTAATTCTGAATTGCATTTTAAAATGCCACCGTGTTTTTCTACTACAATTTGGTAACTAATTGACAGTCCCAATCCAGTACCTTTTCCCACTGCTTTAGTCGTGAAAAAAGGGTCAAATATGCGTTTTCTCATAGATTCCGAAATTCCCGTACCGTTATCAGAAATCCGAATCAGCGCGCTAGGAATAGTACCATTAAGTTGACCGACAGCAGTAGAAATTTTAATTTGAGGAACTACAGATTTACCAGCGAGCAACTTGTGCGATTCCAAAGCATCGATCGCATTTCCAATTACATTCATAAATACCTGATTCAACTGTCCCGCATAACACTCAACTCGATGCAAAATGCCGTATTCTTTCACTAGCACAATGTTGGCACTGTCCGCATTAGATTTCAGCCTGTGCTGTAAAATTAACAGCGTGCTGTCAATGCCCTCGTGAATATCAACCGCCTTCATTTGACTTTCGTCAAGACGGGAGAAATTCCTTAAAGACAAAACTATTTGACGGATGCGATCGGCTCCCACCTTCATTGAAGATAGCAATTTGGGCAAATCTTCTAGCAGAAATTCCAAGTCAATATCTTCACTCAATTTGTCTATTTCAGGACTATAAGCGGGATATTGCTGCTGGTAAAGTTCCAGCAAACTTAGTAAGCTAGCAGTATATTCACTAGCGTGATTGAGATTGCCGTAAATAAAATTAACCGGATTGTTAATCTCGTGAGCAATCCCGGCTACCAGTTGCCCCAAACCAGACATTTTTTCAGTTTGAATCAATTGAGCTTGAGTGTGCTGCAAATCCTTTAAACTTTGAGCGATTTGTTCTGCTTGGCGTCTGGTTTGAGCCAGCAAATCGGCTTGTTGGATAGCTACGCCTAATTGATTAGCAATCTGAGCTAAAAATTTAACTTCTGAACTTTCCCAACAGCGGGGCCCAGAATGTTGATACGCTGTCAGCAAACCCCAAAGTTTTTGTCCTACAAAAATCGGCGCTATCGCATAAGCCTTCACCTGAAATTGCTCTAAAATACCGACCACACACTCCGAGTGGCAAACTTGATAGATATCGTCAATGGCTAGAGTTTCATTATTGGCATATCTGCCGCCTCGATTTTCCTGCAAATAAGTATCTTGCCAAACTGTACTGATACCTTCCCCTACCAATTTTATCCAGCCATCTTTCACACACTCGGCTACATAATAGCCACTCCAATCAGGATTAAATTGATAAACAGCTATTCTATCAACTTGCATAAACTGACAAACTTCTTGAGTAGCCGTCTTAAAAATTGCGTCGATATCGAGAGACTCCCGAATCTTGGCTACCACTTCAAACAGTATCCGCTGTTGCTCGGCTACCCACTGTAAATAAACTGACTGCTGCCGCGTTTTAGCCAACAAATCTGCTTGTTCTAATCCTACACTCAACTGAATTCCCACTTGCCTAGCAAACTGAATTTCCGAAGTGTTCCAATGGCGCAAACCGCTGCACTGGTGCACGCACAGCAAACCCCAAAGTTCGCTGCCATTCATCAGCGGCATAATCACCTGAGCTCTAATTTGAAATTGAGCTAAAAGAGCAGCATGGCACTCGGAAAGTCCAGCATTCTCGACATCTGGTAGCACTTGAATCTGTCCCTGACTGTATTTTTTCGCATAGTTTTCGCTAAAGAAATGATCGCGAACTTTTACATCCATTGCCGAAGAAAAACCAGGCAAAACATCTTCGGTAATAAATTCGCCTTCATTAAAGTTTAAACTAGGATCGAAGCGATAAATACCAACTCTATCGGCTTTTAATATCCGCCGCAATTCTGTAGTTGTAGTCCGAAAAATTGTATCTAAATCGAGAGATTGTCTAATCTTAGCAACTACCTCAAACAGTATTCGCTCCTGCTCTGCTGACCGCTGCAACTCAACTGCTTGCTGCTGAGTTTGAGCGAGCAAATCTGCTTGTTCTAGGGCGATACTGAGCTGAGCGGAAATTTGGGTAGCAAACTTAATTTCGGAAGATTCCCAGTTGCGGGGAGCCGAACATTGGTGTACGCACAGCAACCCCCAAAGGTCGTTGCCTTTCATAATCGGTGCAACTAAAGTAGCTTTGACTTGAAATTGCTCCAATAGTTGCTCATAGCAATCTTGCAGTCCGGCCTGTCTGATGTCGGACATGGCGTGAACTCGCCCCTGAGAGTAAAGATTGGCGTAGTTTTCTCCAAAGCAGCGATCGTGTACTTTGACTGCCATTGCTGACACAAAATCTGGCAAAACATCTTCGGCAACGAATTGGCCGTCGTTAAATTCCGACGCGGGTTCGAAGCGGTAAACCGCAACTCGATCGGCATTTAAAGCCCGTCGCACTTCCTCGGACATCGTGCTAAAAATCTTGTTCAAGTCGAGGGATTTCCGCATTTTTGCCACCACTTCAAACAGCACTCGCTGCTGTTGGGTCAACTGCTGTAGTTGAGCGGTGCGCTTTTGAACTTGATTTTCTAAATTTGTGTTAAGTTCCTCTATTTGTTGATCGAGTTGGTAGTGGTTAATAGCATTAGAAAAGTGGGTGCCAAAAATTTGCATCAATTCAATTTCTTCAGCCTTCCAGTCGCGAATTTGGGCAGTTTTTGACTCTTTCCACGCTTCAAAAGATATCCGAGATTGGGCAAGCCGCCCGTCGCTATCAAACTGTCTAGCCCAGAGAGTTTCGGTGTCAAATTCTTCTCGAAAAATGGTCAAGTAACCGAATATGTGCTGGCGGGTTGTGAGTGGTACGATTAAAATGCTGCGAATTTTGGTCGATCGAAATGCAGGTTGTAGGCTTCTCAAACTGCTAATTTGGTACAAGTCGGGAATTGCCCAAACCTGTTGCTCGCCGGATTTAAAATATTCGTGCCAGACGCTGTATTGCTCAACCTGCGGGTATTTTGCGGAAATTCCCATCTTCGGCCCTAAGCCACAAGTGTAGACTGTGAGTTCGCCAGTGGAGTTATCCGAATAGGGAACTCGATTCGTAACCTTGCTGCTGTCGGAAATGAATGGCGTGGCGAAAATGCACAGCCTGCCGCCGGCGGCGTCTAGTGCTGCTACCGATTCTACCAAAGCCGTTTGGAGTTCAATCGCCGGCTGGGAGTTAAGGGCAGCAGCCACGCGGTTGACGGCAGCTTCCCCTTGAGCTTTCGCCCTCGCTTCGGCGAGGAGGGTTGATTGGGCTATGGCGACGCCGAGCTGATCTGCCACCATCTGAACGCCTTGGAGTTCGTTTTCTCCCACACTCCGGGACTCGGAGTGGTGAGATACCAACAATCCCCACAATTCTTCGCCGTGAAAAATTGGTACTACCAAGCAAGCCTTGACGCCCAGTGCAGTCAAGTATTCAGCGTGGCAGGGGTCAACCGCACGAAAGCGCATTTGGTCGTCGGGCAGCAGTTGGCCGGAAACCGCCTCGCGGCGCGGACTTTGGCCTAGCTGCCCGGAATCTATATCGACGATTGATCGCACCTGTACTTGCGCGAACAGTTCGCGGGCGTGAGGGGGAATATCGTCTGCTGGAAAATGCAGACCCAATAGGGATGGCAAGCGGTTGCCGTTAATTGATTCGGCAATCACTTCACCGCTACCGTCGCTATGAAATTTGTAGATTTTTACTCTGTCTGTTCCCAAGAAGGATTGAACTTCTGCTGCTGTTGCGCTCAGAATTTCCGGTAGTTCTAGAGAGCGACGAATGCGGTTGGCGATGCGTTCGAGCAAATTTGCTCGATCGAACCTCACCTTGAGATTTTCGATCTTCAATGAGTCCATTATTAATCTTTTGCTTTCCTAGCAATAATAGTAAGCGGCCCAAAAGTTTTGTGCCTGTTAAAAAAATCGGCAAGCACAGCCATTTAATAAAATATAAATATCCTGAGGGCGATCGTCGATTAGTTTTGCACCTGTAGCGATCTACCTTAAAATTGCAACTTTCCATTGCAACTTTCCATTTGTGTGGGATTAAAACTTTGGTACTTTAAATATAAACTTTGTAGAGCCTGCCTTGCAAGCTCGGTACCCCAAAAGATTAAAATTGTCAAGTTTCAAGACTTGTAGAGTCATTCACCGCCAGCAATGAAGGTCGCACCGAAATATCTCAGTCCTGGATGCAAAAGCTGGCTGAGGAACGAGCTGACGGAAAGAAACAGCATAATTCAACAGGTTAACTCAGAAACCCGGTTTCTAGGTCTAGGATTGTATCTGCTGCTAGGGGATCGGAGAACAGTCGATCAACAATCCGCAGCTTTTTCAGATATTTTTAGATCAAAAAAAGCTCCTGCCGTTAAGCAGGAGCCTTTTTCAACTAGACAATCAAATCAGAAATAAATTCGATCGATTAGTCTAAGTCTGGCATAGCCAGCACTGGTTCATTTTCGCGATCGATACCCTTCTCAAAGCCAGCGACAGCAGCGCGAGCGCGACCAGCGTGCCACAAGTGGCCGACCAAGAAGAAGAAACCCATCACAAAGTGGAAACAGGACAGCCAAGAACGAGGAGAAGTGAAGTTAAACGAGTTAACTTCAGTCGCCACACCGCCCACAGAGTTCAAAGAACCCAAAGGAGCGTGAGTCATGTACTCAGCAGCGCGGCGAGCTTGCCAAGGCTGAATGTCATTCTTGATTTTGTTCAAGTCCAAACCGTTAGTACCGCGCAAGGGTTCCAACCAAGGGCCTTGGAAATCCCAGAAACGCATCGTTTCACCGCCGAAAATGATTTCGCCAGTAGGAGAGCGCATCAGGTATTTACCCAGACCGGTGGGGCCTTGTGCAGAACCGACGTTAGCACCCAAGCGTTGGTCGCGGATCAGGAAGGTCAAAGCTTGCGCTTGAGAAGCTTCCGGGCCCGTCGGGCCGTAGAATTCGCTGGGGTAAGCAGTGTTGTTGAACCAGACAAAGCAGCAAGCGATGAATCCCATCAGGGACAAAGCACCCAAGCTGTAAGACAGGTAAGCTTCGCCAGACCAAATTAAGGCGCGGCGAGCCCAGCCGAAAGGCTTGGTCAAAATGTGCCAAACACCGCCAGCGATACAAATCAGGCCCAGCCAGATGTGACCGCCGATGATGTCTTCCATGTTGTTGACGCTGACAATCCAGCCTTCGCCACCAAAAGGAGAGCGCACCAAGTAGCCAAAAATCACAGCCGGATTCAGAGTGGGGTTCGTGATAATACGCACGTCGCCGCCGCCCGGAGCCCAAGTGTCATAGACACCGCCGAAGAACATGGCCTTAGCTACCAGCAGCAAGCAACCGCCACCCAACAAAATTAGGTGATAGCCGATGATGTTGGTCATCTGGTTCTTATCTTTCCAGTCGTACCCGAAGAAAGAAGAGTATTCTTCGAGAACTTCCGGGCCGCGAACGGCGTGATAAATGCCGCCCAAACCGAGAACTGCAGATGAAATCAAGTGAAGAACGCCGACTACGAAGAACGGGAAGATATCAGTGACTTCACCGCCGGGGCCTACGCCCCAACCCAAAGTAGCGATGTGGGGCATCAAGATTAAGCCCTGTTCGTACATGGGCTTTTCTGGGATAAAGTGAGCGACTTCAAACAAAGTCATTGCACCGGCCCAGAACACGATCAAACCAGAGTGAGCGACGTGGGCGCCCAGCAGTTTGCCGGAGAGATTGATCAAACGAGCGTTGCCAGACCACCAAGCGAACCCGGAGGATTCTTGGTCGCGACCGCTTGCGTAGGAATTAGAGAGCGTTACCACCCGGTAGAACCTCCAACGATTTTAGATTTTGGATTTTGGGTTTTTTGTTCCCTAGTAGGGCACGGGAGTACCGCGCCTGCGCCGGGGAATAGGGATTTGGATTTCAGATTAAGTTAAAAAAATAAAATTAATCTGAAATCCAAATCCTGATTTTTTTAAAGTGCGTTACCGCGAGGCAGAACTTCTTCAGGGAAGATGAAGTTTTCGTGGGGTTGGTCTGTCGGAGCCATCCAAGCACGAATGCCTTCGTTAAGCAGAATGTTCTTAGTGTAGAACGTTTCAAACTCAGGATCTTCAGCAGCGCGTAATTCTTGTGATACAAAGTCATAGGCGCGCAGGTTTAATGCTAAACCGACAATGCCAATGGAGCTCATCCACAAGCCTGTGACAGGTACGAACAGCATGAAGAAGTGCAACCAGCGCTTGTTGGAGAAGGCAATTCCGAAGATTTGCGACCAAAAGCGGTTGGCTGTCACCATCGAGTAGGTTTCTTCTGACTGAGTTGGGTTGAAGGCGCGGAAGGTGTTTGAGCCTTCGCCGTCTTCAAACAATGTGTTTTCTACGGTTGCACCGTGGATGGCGCACAACAGGGCACCGCCCAAGATGCCTGCAACGCCCATCATGTGGAAGGGGTTGAGCGTCCAGTTGTGGAAGCCTTGCAGGAATAG
>NZ_JAUBOY010000050.1:0-50838 GCF_036700465.1 Microcoleus sp. T3_A4
CGTGCTTGGATGGCTCCGACAGACCAACCCCACGAAAACTTCATCTTCCCTGAAGAAGTTCTGCCTCGCGGTAACGCTCTGTAATCAGCGCGAAATATCAAAATTTCCAACATTTTAAAAGGGTAAGATAAAGCAGTTTAGGCTTTACCCTTAATGCTCAAAAAGCTCCCGCCACCAGGCAGGAGCTTTTTGTTTCCAGGATTCGATCGAATTAGCGCCCTAAAAAAAGTTGATTTTGTACAAAAACCAACTCTGCCTGTAGCTAGAACAACTTGTGTCTTTATATCTGGCGAACTCTCCTATCTGGCAAGAAATCGATCGACCTTTCCCCGCCGCCAGAGTTGCCATGCGCCTAATAACCGCACAGCCCGGATTCTGAAGAAAATATAAACAAATGGCGGAAAGTGCGATCGTCCGCTTGCTGTAGAGATCGATCAAAGAGCTTGCAGCAGCAGTAAATTCCCCCAATCTTGCAAAAATATCAATTTCCATCCCCCCACTTCTAATTCCTTGTGTTATTCTAATAATTGTGAATACTAGAACGATACTCAGAACGCAAGTTCTTCTGGTAACGCTGGCAATGGCTAGCGCACAAATCATCACCTTAAATCTTGTATTTAGGTGATGTGCGTTCCAATATTAAGCCATTTAGCTAAACCTGGAGGTGATGCCCATGATAGAAAGTAGTAAACGCATGGGTCATCAGATTGGAAACTACCGGCTGTGCGCCGGGGCCGCTCACTAGCAGTCAGCCGTCGTCTCCAACGGGAAACGACTTCCACGGGGAACCAGGCTGAGCTAGGGATTCTCCCGGCAGTCAGGTTCTAATCTGAAGACCCGCTAGACCGCTCTCACCTCAAATAGTGTTAAATCTTAAGTATTAAAACTTGAGACAAAACGCTATTGGTGAGAGCGGATAGTTTTTGGTCAGGGTTTCTAAACGTTGGCAGTTAATCTGCCATTGCTAATCCCAAAGAAAAAAAATTATGGCTGAGCTAATTAATAATACTGAAATTCAAGAGCGCGCCAGTCAATTGTCAGGTTGGACAATTGAAGGTAAACAACTGCGCTCTACCCGTTTATTTAAAGATTTTATCGAAGCGATCGCCTTTGTAAATAAGTTGGTCGCTCCCTCAGAAGCCGCAGGACATCACCCCGACATAGAAATCTCCTACAACAAAGTTACAGTTAACTTAACAACCCACGATGCCGGAGGCTTAACTGAGAAAGACTTTGCGTTAGCCCAAGAGATTTCTGCGCTAGATTAAAAGAGTGCCCGTTGACCCAACAAGAGTCCTGCATCTAGCTACAGTCCCCGATCGCGGAAAGCTCGCAAATAAAAAATCAACTTGGGGTTAAAATCAGGTGTGAAAAAGTCGAGAGGCCAAACGTTCAATCTATAAAAGGCTATTCCCCATCATCCGAACATGATCGTATTTGAAAAGCCAGAGTTCAAGAACGAGTCGGCAGCAGAAAAAACCGATCTGATAGAAAAGCTTTTAGATATTGGCGCAGCTCTGTCGAGCGCCCAAGATTTGGGCGACTTGTTAAACTTAATTTTATCCAAAAGTAGGGAAATTACCTACAGCGATGCTGGCAGCGTTTACTTAGTAGATCACAGCGACGAAACATCTAAGCTGCTGTTCAAGGTAGCCCAAAATGCTTCTAAACCGAGCCTGTCATTTAAAGAGTTTGCTCTGCCGCTGACAGACAAAAGTTTGGCGGGATACGTGGCAATTACAGGTCAAAGTTTGAACCTGTCTGATGCCTACGACTTACCCCCCGGCGTACCCTATCGGCTAGATACCAGTTTTGACAGGGATATTGATTACCGCACTTGCTCGGTAATGGTACTGCCGATGCAAAACCGACAGGGGGAGACAATAGGTGTACTGCAACTAATCAACCGCAAAACAAAGGCAGATACGGTGCTGACAGCAGACAATGCCTGGGAATCGACGCAGCAGTATTCGGAGTGGGAAGAAAGGATAGTTCGCTCGCTCGCTTCTCAAGCAGCAATCTCGATCGAGCGCAATCAACTCCAAGACAGCATAGAACATTTGTTCGAGGGCTTCGTCAAAGCCTCGGTGCAAGTCATAGAAGCTAGAGACCCCTGTACCTACGGCCATTCAGAACGAGTAGCAGCCCTCACAGTACGCCTTTGTGAAGAAGTAAACACCGTCAGCAGCGGAGAACTGCGCTCTATTTACTTTAACAACCGCCAAATTCAAGAACTTCGCTACGCCGCCCTGCTGCACGATTTTGGCAAAATTGGAGTCCCCGAAGCAGTTTTGACCAAACAGAAAAAGCTCTACCCCGCACAGCTAGAAATCATTCGCCATCGCTTTGGCTTAGCTCAACGGACAATGGAAATGGAATGCGTCCAGTCTAAATATAAATACTTGCTGGAGCATTCAGCCTACCGAAAACACCCGACCCAGGAGCCAGAGTGCGCTCAGTGCCAGGAAATCGAACAGCTAGACACTAAGCTAGCAGAGGCAAAAACCAGATTAGCAGAATACTGGGAAGTGCTGCTAGAGGCAAACGAGCCTCACATTTTGGCAGCAGAACCCCTAGCTCAACTGCGAGAGATTTCTCGACAAACTTACAGAGATATAGATGGGGCAAAGAAACCCCTGCTGAACCCAGACGAGATCTTGCAATTGATGGTGTCGAGGGGCAACCTGACGCCGGAAGAACGCTCTGAAATAGAATCTCATGTAACTCACACTTACGAGTTTCTCAAACAAATTCCTTGGACAAAGGATTTGAAAAATGTTCCAGACATTGCCTACGGACATCACGAAAAACTCGACGGCACAGGCTATCCGCGAGGTTTAAACAAGTCAGAAATTCCAATTCAAGCACAATTGATGACGATCGCCGATATTTACGACGCCCTGACAGCAGGCGATCGCCCCTACAAGCGAGCTCTGCGAACAGAGGCAGCGATGAAAATTTTGCGGCAAGAAGCAGCTCACAACAAAATCAACGCTGATTTGTTAGAATTGTTCGATCATCGCCAAGTCTTTAGCGTCCTCGGGCACAGCTTGGAGGTTAAAGTCGAATCAGCCTAGACGAGTCGGGCGTGCTGTGCTAAAAAGTAAATAAGGCGATCGGGCGCTATCTAGTGTCAGTAGTCAAATCAATCCACAACCCAAGCAGGGTCGGGTTTTGACGCACTTGACTACAGGTTAAAAAACAGGCTCTCTGCAGCCGTCAGTCACATCTATATACTTGGTCAGCCCGAAAGAATCAAAAGAAAAAGTGAATTTTAGGTCTCTTTTTAGAGTATGCTAGTTGAGCAACAACTGACCACATAGAAGACTAGAAAAGTTTCTCTGTAATCGGTGTGAGGATGAGAGTGAATATGTCGAAATTTTTGTGGAGTTACCTATTAATCAGCCCAGCAGTCTTAGGAGCTACCCTAGTAGTTTCTTCGAGCGCGATGGCAGCAGACGCTCAGCAGGCTGCTGATGCGCTCCAGCCCGCTGCCGCCAAAGCTGAAACCGCTGAAACCTCAGAAGCGAAACTCAATGCTTTAGCTGCTGTTTCCGAAACAATCGCAGCCTCCGAGCCAGTAGAAGAAATTTCCCAAGTCGCTGGCAGCGAAACCCACGCAGCGATTGGAGATTCGGCCACGGCTGCAACTGAAAGTGCGATCGTCGGAGCCAACACAGCCCCTGCAGACGCAAATCCCCAAGCAGCATCACAACCTACAAGTGAATCTTTAGCCGCAGTTGAGCCAACAGTCGCTCAACCAGTAGAAAATTCTGCCCCGGCAGCCCAACTAGAAACTCCAGCCCCGGCAGCTACCGCTCTCCCAGAGCAAATCGGTGCAGTTCAATTAGAAACTCCAGCCCCGGCAGTGGCAGAGTCGGCAGAACAAAGTTTGCCACAACCGGCTGAATCTTTAGCCCAAACTGCCGCACCACAAGAGCAAAACCCAGCCGCCACATTAGAACAGCTTAACCAGTACAGCAGCGAAGGTGCTGCCGGCGGCGAAACTCAAGGTCAAGTTACCTCTGTTTCCCAACTTTCCGACGTGCGGCCCACAGACTGGGCCTTCCAAGCACTGCAATCCCTAGTCGAGCGCTACGGCTGTATTGCCGGTTATCCCGACGGAACTTTCCGCGGCAACCGGGCAATGACTCGCTACGAATTCGCAGCCGGTTTAAATGCTTGCTTAGACAAGGTGAGCGAGCTAATTAGAGGTGGCACTGGCAACTTCGCTACGAGAGATGACTTGGCAGCCCTCCAACGGCTCCAAGAAGAATTTGCAGCGGAACTGGCAACCCTGCGCGGTCGCGTCGATGCTCTGGAAGCTCGGACATCCGAACTCGAAGCCAACCAATTCTCCACCACTACTAAGCTGACTGGGGAAGCTATTTTCGCTCTCAGCGATGACTTTGGTGGCAACGTTGGCTTGTTTGGCACAGACAACAGAAGAGTAGGCAGCGACAACAACGAAGCTGTCTTCCAACAACGGGTGCGCCTGAATTTAAATACGAGCTTCACAGGCAGAGACTTACTGCTGACACGGCTTCAAGTCGGCAATGGTCGCAACTTCAACCTTGGTGCTACCAGCGAAGGCACTCAAACTTGGAATTTTGTCGGCAGAACCGACAACGTTGTTGCCCTGGATACCTTGCTGTACAAGTTCCCCGTCGGTCAGCGACTGAACGTTAGCCTGATAGCCAACGCTGGCGTTTGGGACGACATTATGCCGACTGTCAACCCTTATTTTGAAGACTTTGACGGCGGCAACGGGTCATTGAGCACCTTTGGACAGCGGAACCCGATTTATCGTTTGGGCGGTGGCTCAGGTATCGGCTTTGACTATGCCTTCGGTGGCAGGGGCTTGCTGGGCGGCGTGTTCGGCCCGACTTCTCTGTCATTTGGTTATTTGGCGTCAAATGCAGCCAGTCCAGCTAGGGGTGCAGGCTTGACGAACGGCGACTACGCGGCGATGGGTCAGTTGACTTTTACCCCCGGACGCAACTTGCAAGTTGCATTCAACTACAACCACGGTTACTTTAGCAGAGGTAACTTTGGGTTTGACAATGCTTTATCGAATGGGCCAGGCAGTCTCGGCGGTTTCACAGGTACCGGCGTGGCTAATTCTCTCAACGGTTTAAGCGAAGGCTTTGAGGGCTTCAATGCTCGCAAAGTTGTCAGCAACTCCTACGGGGCTCAGGCTTCGTTGCGGCTGAGCCCGAGATTTATCCTTGGTGGCTGGGCTGGTTTAACCAATGCCCGCATTCTCGGCATCGGCGATGCGAAAATCTGGAACTACGCTGTCACCTTGGCTTTGCCTGATTTAGGGAAAGAAGGCAACTTGCTAGGGCTCGTGGTAGGTCGTGAGCCTTACTTGGATAAACTTGAAGCTTCGAGGAGTTTGCGGAGCTTCCGCAACGATGATTCCTATCACGTTGAAGGTTTCTACAAGTTTCAGCTCTCGGACAACATTTCTGTTACTCCGGGCGTGATTTGGGTGACTAATCCTAATCAAGATGACCGTAATGATGACATCATCATTGGTACTCTGAGAACGACTTTCACCTTCTAAGAGCGGGTTAGAGGAGGCAGGTGGAGGGGGGTCATACCCTCTCTGCTGGCAACTCTAAAGGCCCAGTTTAGCCCTGCCTACTGCAGGGCTTTTTTGTTTACGGGACAAAGGGGCGCCGAGAATCTATTAAAAATTAAAAATTATTAGTCATAGACGCAGAAACCCGGTTTCTTGAGGTAATGCCGTCGTGGAAGCGGAGATAGAGTCGAAACTAGCAACTGGGTTTCACAGAAGCGAGAGTGCGGATCGTTCCAACGATGAAGTGATGAAAGTCGATTAAGTTCAGTGGAAAACCGGGGTATAATAAAAGGTAAAGTTAGGAGTTAGAATTGGGAGCTCAACATTGAGGAGAATTTTAACATCTGACTTCGGAGTTGATAATTCTGGTATTGGAAGCAATTATGGTAGAACTCTCCTGTAAAAGCGAATACGCAATCTTAGCTTTGCTGGAGCTTGCCGATTGCTACGAAGAAGGCGAGCCTCTGCAAATTCGCCAGATAGCGGCTCAGCAAAATATTCCCGATCGATATTTAGAGCAGTTGCTCGCTACTATGAGACGCTGCGGGCTGATTCGCAGCCAGCGAGGAGCTAAGGGAGGTTATATCTTGGCGAGGGAACCCTGGAAAATTACCCTCCTAGAAATTATCAACTGTCTCGAAGGCTCAGATTTCGATCGCTCTGAAAAAGACTCGCCTGCTCAAACTGTAGAAAGTGCGGTAATTTGGGAAGTTTGGCAAGAAGCTCGATCGATTGCCAACTCAGTTTTGCAAAAATACACGCTACAGGATCTGCGCGAAAAGCGCAATGGCAGACGGCAGCTCGATATCATGTATTACATCTAGTTAAGATTGCCAACTAGGAATTAACATTTACTTTCAACCACAAACTGACAAAGATTATGCGTATTGCTGGCGACATTACAGAATTGGTAGGGCGGACGCCCCTAGTGCAACTCAACCGCATTCCCCAAGCTGAAGGCTGCTTGGCTCGGATTGTGGTAAAACTCGAAGGCATGAATCCGGCAGCATCGGTGAAAGACCGCATCGGTGTCAATATGGTCAATCAAGCCGAGGCCGAAGGGCTGATCAGTCCAGGCAAAACGGTTTTAGTGGAACCAACTTCTGGCAATACCGGAATTGCTCTGGCAATGGTGGCGGCGGCTAAGGGCTACCAGTTGATTTTGACCATGCCGGATACGATGAGCACGGAACGCCGATCGATGTTGCGCGCTTACGGGGCCCAACTAGAACTGACTCCCGGAATTGAGGGCATGAGCGGCTGCATCCGCCGCGCTCAAGAGATTGTGGACAAAACTCCCAATGCGTATATGTTGCAGCAGTTTCGGAATCCAGCGAACCCGCAGGTTCACCGTTCGACCACGGCTGAGGAAATTTGGGAAGATACAGACGGCGAGGTGGATTTCCTGATTTCGGGAGTCGGCACGGGCGGTACGATTACGGGTGTCGCAGAGGTGATTAAGTCGCGGAAACCCGAGTTTAAGGCGATCGCCGTTGAGCCGGCCAATAGTCAGATACTGTCGGGCGGAAAGCCTGGGCCTCACAAAATTCAAGGTATCGGTGCTGGTTTTGTGCCGCCGGTGCTGAATGTCGATTCGATCGACGAAATTATAGTTGTTACGGATGACGAGGCGATCGCCTATGGCCGCCGCTTGGCCAGAGAAGAAGGACTTTTGTCCGGTATTTCCAGCGGTGCGGCACTATGTGCGGCGGTGAAAGTCGGCAAGCGCCCCGAAAATGCAGGGAAATTGATTGTGATGATTCAGCCTAGCTTCGGCGAACGCTATCTCAGCACTCCCTTGTTCCAAGATCCAGAACTCAATCTGGCGATGGCCATCAACTAGGCTAGCCTCCAGCCCAAGTAGCAGCAACACAGAGCATAGGGCGTACAGTGTACGCCCTGCTTTGCTTTTTAGTTTAAAGAATTGGCATAGGTTGTAAATCCCTCGATCGCGAATGATGCCGAATTTCTGAAGGCGCTTTTTTTTGAACTGCTTTTGGCGTGTTAGCGAAGCGGGCGTTGAGCTCTCTTGTGGCGAAGGAAGAGAAAAGAAAAGAAGCAGCTAACTGTTGGCGGGAGCAGGGCTATAGGAGTCCTCAATGTCGATCGGCTTACCACTTCCAAAGCCTCAATGTTTTTCTAAAATAGATTTATGATAAGTTGAAAACTGAGGTTTTTTACTGACAATTTTTGACATTTATATCAGATAAATAATTAAAAAATTAGCAAATAATGATATTTTTGTCAAGGACTTTTTCATAGCTCATCCAGATTTCAAGGAAATAACAGCGTGTCTTCCGTTATCAATCACTATAAAACCCTAAAGATTAGCCCAACCGCAACACAAGCCGAGATTAAACAAGCATACCGCCGTTTAGTCAAATTATTTCATCCAGACAGCCGCAGCGACACAGCGGGTCACGAAGAAATTGTCCGCCTCAATGCAGCCTATGAAATATTAGGAGACGCCCAGCACAGACAATCTTACGATCGCCAACTGTCCCAGGAAAGTGAACAGCAATCACCCAGCGCACCAAACGTCAGCCGCCAGCAAAAACAAACAGCAAGGGAGGCGGATGAACTAATGGAACAGTGGCTAATTAAAGTATACAAACCAGTCAATAGAATGCTCAACAGCATCTTGAAGCCACTTAAAAAAGAAATAGACGAATTGTCAGCAGATCCGTTTGATGACGAACTGATAGAAAAGTTTCAACTTTATATCGAAACCAGCCGCGAGTTCCTCAAAAAAGCTCATAACTTTCTTACATCAATGCCCAATCCATCTAATGTAGCCGGAGTTGCCGCCCATCTCTACTACTGTATCAATCAAGTCGGAGACGGCATAGAAGAATTGTATTTATTTACCCTCAATTATGACGATCGCCACTTGCACACCGGTCAAGAACTGTTTAGAATTGCCGCTAGACTGCGGCGGGAAGCGCAGGATGAATTAAAAATTAAAAGTTAAAAAAGCAGATTGTTCCCTCTTCCCTCTTCCTTATTCCTGACATCCGTTACATCCGTGGAGCGAATCCGTTGCCGAACTTCCTTCTTTCAAATTCCAAAAAGGACTTGAATTCGCTTGCGAATTTTAATAAAAGGAGTTTGTTCCAGAGAGTCACCATCTAACAATCCCAAATCTCTCAAAGCTTGCTGGCGTTCCGACAATTTTTGAGCAATCTGATCTGCTAAATTGGGTTGTTCTCTTAAAAGTTTTTGCAAATCGTGGCGTTCCACCACAAACAAAATTGCATCTTCGCTAGTTTTAACAGTCGCCGTTCTCGGAGTACCCAACAGCAAAGATATTTCCCCAAAAAACTCGCCCTCGTGAAGTGTAGCAATATACTGACCGGCTTTTTGAGAAAGAACTTCTACAGTCCCCGAAAGAATAATATAAAAAGAATCGCCAGGGTCATTCTCTTTACATACAACCTGTCCTGCTGGAAACAGTTGTCGGTAGCCGTATTCAATCAACTGTCGCAGTTCTAAATCCGTACACTGTTCAAAATAAGTTACTCGCCGCAACAAATCTCGCAGCGTCCAATTATTGGGGGATTTAGGTACTGAATTTTTAGGTTCAGAAAGGGTGGAATTAGATTGTAAATCTGCTGAATGTTTGGCATCCTGCGGAAAAACTTTCCCGTTGGAATTATCATCTTTGTTATTGTGAAAAAGTTGAGTTAACTCTTGCGGGTTTCGCAGCCACAAATCCCGTTGGGGAAAGGGAATTTCGATATTTCGGTGGCGCAATTCGTAATCTATTAAAAAATTTACCGCGCTTTTAATAGCATCGCTTTCCTGTGGCTGGTCAATCCAAACCAAAAGTTCAAAATTTAAAGCATTATCTCCAAAACCGTGAAACCATACTTTAGGAGAAGGATGGGACAGAACATTCGATTCCATCCGCGCCGCAATTAACAGCGCTTCCGTAACTATTACGGGGTCAGATCCGTAAGCAACGCCGATGGGGATATGGAGGCGACATCTGGGGTCTCTGTAACTCCAGTTAATAATATTAGTTTCGACAAACTTAATATTTGGTATGATTACAAATAGACCGTCAATTGTTTTAATAATGGTAGAGCGGATAGAAATTGTTTCTACTGTTCCTAATAACTTGTCTATTTCAATAAAGTCTCCGACTCTAATTTGGTGCTCGAATAGCAGGGTGAGCCCGCTGATAAAGTTACTGGCGAGATTTTGCAAGCCGAAGCCGAAACCAATGCCGACAACCCCAGCTAAGACGGTGAGAGAAGTGAGGTTGATGCCGGAACCTTGCAGGACGAATATACAGCCAATAGTGGCTAAAATATAGCTAATGATCGTAGAAATTGCTTCTCGACTGCCGCGATCCAATCTCATCCGAACTAGCACGCTGCGCTTGATTCCTTCACTGATAATCTTAGCTATAATCAAGGCAAATATAGCTAAGATTATCAGTTTGACGATCGCACTGATGGACAGATGAGTGTCCCCGATATAGAATAGCGGGGTTGTCATCGCACCCGATAAATGGTCAAAAAAGCGATCGGCTCGTGCAGTAATCGAATTCATTAATATTGGGTAATGGGTAATTGGTGATTAGTTTTGAGCGCAACTGAACTGCCAACGGCTAACTATTGCAGAGCTTAGGCGAAAAACTCGAACTGTGGAGTGTCCTGTGTGGCAAAAAAGTCGGTTCCCTTGGGAATAGCTCAGCTTCACCCACTCTCTCAAAGACTCGTAACTGATGGGTTAGTAACTGATGGCGAAAAACTATTTTGTAGCGGTATTTTCTGCCGGATATCTGTGTTGTGGCGTAAAATGGGCCCGGCAGCGCGATCGGCGACTTGTGGCCAATATTTGGAAAATTGGTAGAAATTCATTTACAGCACCCTCAAATAATCGAAAAATTCCAGCAAAAATTAGTTTATCCTTAAGAAGTAAGTCCTTTACAGAACTTAACAAGCTTACCCTACTTGACTTTTATGCAGTGCATCATCAATCGTCGGGCACAGTTTTCGGCGAGTCACCGGTACTGGCTGCCGGAGTTAAGCGAAGCCGAGAACTTTGAGCGGTTTGGTCCAACTGCCCGCGCACCGGGACACGGACACAATTACGTCCTTTACGTTTCCATGATAGGCGAACTCGACGAGTACGGCATGGTGCTCAACCTGTCTGATGTCAAGCACGTCATCAAGCGGGAAGTTATCAAGGATCTCGATTTTTCCTTTCTCAACGAAGCGTGGCCGGAATTTGAGCAGACTCTGCCAACTACCGAAAACATAGCACGGCAAATTTGGCTGCGGCTAGCCCCTCATTTACCTCTGAGCAAAATTCAATTGTTTGAACATCCCGAACTTTGGGCTGAATATTTAGGAAACGGAATGGAAGCTTATTTAACTTTGTCCACTCATTTTAGCGCCGCCCATCGGTTGGCTCGTCCCGATTTGAGCTTTGAAGAAAACTCGGAAGTTTACGGCAAATGTGCTCGTCCCAACGGTCACGGTCACAATTATCATTTAGAGGTGACTGTTAAAGGGGAAATTGATGCGCGGACTGGCATGATTGCTGATTTGGGAGCTTTGCAAAAAGCTATTGACGATTATGTTGTTGAACCGTTCGATCACACTTTTTTAAATAAGGATATTGCTTATTTTGAGAATGTTGTGCCGACTGCGGAGAATATTGCTGTTCGGATCGGGCAATTATTGCGATCGCCCGTTCGGGAATTGGGCGCAGAGTTGCACAAAATTAAGCTGATTGAAAGTCCGAATAATAGCTGTGAAATTTTCGGCGCTGATTTAGAAGAAGTGGCGGTTGAACATCAGCAGCCGGAAGCGGTTTTAGCTGGGGTTTAGAGTTAAAAATCGGGTCGGTTGGGGCGGGTTCACCCGGATAGTTGGCTAATTGTGCAGATTGGTGAAGCCACCCCTACCAGCCTAATGATGATTCCGAGAGTTATCCAACCGCATCAGGCCGGAGAATATATTCTTTCACCAAAGTTCCCCAGCCAGAATTACTGGCAGTTTTCCTGAAAAGTCAGACTCCGCGCGTATTTTGGAGATAGTAAGTCAGCATTCCTCATGTCAGCTATTCTAACTGCTGAGACGATGAGGTCGATCGCCCGATCGCTGACAATCAAGCACTAATTTCTCCTAAATGAGTTGACGTTTATGCGCGTCTCTAATCTAGCTCTCTTGACTCTGGCTGCCCTCGCATCCCACAATTTAACTGCTAATACTAGCGCCAATCCTGCTGCACATCCTATTTCTCCTGAGACACCGCAGGCTAGCAACTTTGTTGATGCGGTAAATAATACTGAATCGCGTCCGGCTGAGTCAATTAGTGAGCCTGAGACGATCACCCACGAACAATTTTCCCCAAATACTACCGCATCGCGTCCGGCTGAGTCAATTAGTGAGCCTGAGACGATCGCCCACGAACAATTTTTCCCAAATACTACCGCATCCCGTCGGGCTGAGCCAATTAGTGAGCCTGAGACGATCGCCTACGAACAATTTTCCCCGCGAATTGCTGTAAAATCGCCGACAGGTTTGCTGGTAGCGGCCGCTCAACCCGATGTATCTGCTACTGCAAAAACCAAGGCGAATACTCCTGCTGCATCCGGCGATGAACTAACAAAATCTTTACAAGAAACCTGGCTGTCTAAATTAATCGAAACTGGGGTTGAAAGCAATCCTCAAGTTCGCGATGTTTTCGCTTTTATTTCCCCGTCTGGTGCCAGTTCTGAATCTGGATATGGTTTTAATACTACCATAACTCTGCTGAATATTTTACTAATTCTTGGTACCGTATTTCCACCAGTAACAATTGCCTTTTTTTGGATGATGCGACGGCTGATCATCAAACAGTTGGTTGCTGATGCCAATAAACGATTGCAGGGCATTGGTGTATTGGAATCCGAACTCAGAAATTCTAGCCAACTGACTCAAAAGTTGAAGGATGAATTAGAAGCGCAAATGGGTGCAGCTAAACAATCCCTTGATTTTTTAACTAGAGAAACTGAACTTTCCAAATCTTCCGTCGAGCAAATTGAGACTCTCAAATCTCAATTTATCATGCACCTGCAAGTTTTGCTGAAAGAAGTTGACGAGAAAAAATATCAAATTGTTCAAGAAATTTCCCAAGTTCCCGCAGTTGTTGCCAAAGAAGCTCTCAAAATCGCACCTCAACCGGCCTTAAACAATTCCCAAAAATCGCAAACTGCACCTGCTAACGACGAAAAATTGATTGCTGACGATTATATCAAGCAAGCCGAAGGGCTTTATTTCCAAGGCAATTATGATGAAGCATTAGTTTGCTTGGAAAAAGCTGTTTTAGCGAATAAATTTTTGAATGAGGCTTGGTATTGGCGCGGAAATGTGTTAGTAAAATTGCAGCGCATGGAAGAAGCACTCGCCTGTTACGACCAAGCAATATTAATTAAACCGGATAACTACGAAGCATGGTATAGTAAAGCGAGTTTGCTGGCAAAATTGCAGAAGTACGAAGAGGCGATCGCCTGTTACGAACGAGCAAGTTCGAGCGAATCCCGAAAATACGCTTGTTGGCACAGTATAGCGGCTTTGTTGGGTCAATTGCAGCATTACGAAGAAGCGATCGCCAGTTACGATCGCGCCCTCGCTATCAAAGCAACCGACAGCGAAATTTGGCACAACCGAGGTGCGATGCTGGCCAAAGTACAGCAGTACGCAGCAGCAGTTGATTCTTACGATCGCGCTCTTGAACTCAATTCCAAGAGATATGAAACTTGGTACAATCGAGGCAATATGCTGTGGAGACTGCTCCGCTACAGTGATGCTATTGATTCTTACGATCGGGCGATCGGCATCCGGCCCGACAAATACGAAGTTTGGTACAATAGAGCCGCTGTGCTCGGAAAAATGCAGCGATATCAAGAATCGATCGAATCCTACGACAAAGCAATAGCGATTAAACCGCAGGATTTTGAAGTGTGGCACAACCGAGGTGCAGCTTTCGACAAACTGTCGCAGCATGAAGCAGCAATTGCCTCTTACGAATCCGCAATTACCCTTAATTCCGAGTGTTACGAAGCTTGGTTTTGTAAAGGTGAATCATTGGCAAAATTGCAGCGCCATGAAGAAGCGATCGCAGCTTATGAGAAAGCGATTGCTATTAAGCCAGACTCCTACGATGCTTGGCGTCATGTGGGGATAGCTTTGTCCGAATTAAAGCGGTATGAGGAAGCAATGGCAGCTTACGATCGAGCTATTGCCATCAAACCCGAAAATGCGGAAGCTTGGCGCGATCGAGGCGCACTTGTATCAGAATTAAAGCAGGATACAGAAGGATTTAGTGCCGGGGAAAAAGATACTCAAAAACAGCCACAATCCGATGATTCTTCGGACAGTTAGTTATATCAATTCCGGTTGCGCCGGAATAGTAAATTCGAGTTCACTGTTGACTGTTGACGGTTGACGGTTGACAGTCAACAGTCAACCGTCAACAGTCAACATCATAAGGAGTGTAACCGGAAATGATATTAGGTGTAGCCTACACCGCTACGTACACACCCGAATTTTCTTGTTGGTAATTGTGCGCGGTGATGGGCAATCGCAGAAACCCCGCGATTGCCCATCACCGCGCACAATTATGGATGAAGATACCCGAAATTATATCAAGCTGACAGCGACAAGACAGGAGACTCCTGCCGAATCGGAATCTCAATAATAAACTCTGTTCCCCCGCCTGGTGCAGAAATACACTCCAATCTTCCCCGGTGTTTTTCCACTACAATTTGCCAGCTAATCGACAGCCCAATCCCTGTGCCCTTACCGGGGGGTTTTGTCGTAAAAAACGGGTTAAATACGTGGCGACGAACCTCTTCCGAGATCCCTGGCCCATTGTCCACAATTCGGACAGCTAAGCAATTGCTGCTGGTTATTTCTGTGCTAATCCGAATCACGCTAGGATTCGCTTTAATTTCTTCTAGCGCTCTCTGCGTGTTCCACTCGTCAATAGCATCGATCGCATTTGCAAGTACATTCATAAATACCTGATTCATTTCTCCCCCATAACAGTCCACTTCGGGCAGGTTTGGGCAATAGTCCCGCACCACTTCTATCGAGGGGCGGTCTGAGTTAAATTTTAGTCGGCTCTGTAAAATCATCAGCGTGCTGTCCATGCCTTCGTGAAGGTTGACCGCTCTCATTTCATATCCTTCTTGCCGTGCGAAGAGGCGCAAAGATAAAACAATTTCGCGGATGCGATCGGCTCCTAAGTACATAGATTTGAACAATTTAGGCAAGTCGTCTTTGAGATAATTTAGCTCGCTTGCCACGATTTCTGCTTGTATATCTTGAGGCGGATGAGGATAGTGCTTTTCGTAGAGGTCAAGGATAGTGACCAAAGCTTTTGAATATTCCAGAGCATAGGAAAGATTTCCATAAATAAAATTAATTGGATTATTGATTTCATGAGCTACGCCAGCCACGAGTTGGCCTAGCCCGGACATTTTTTCGCTCTGAATGAGCTGGCTTTGCACGTGCTTGAGTTCGTGCAGGGAATTTTCGAGCTGTAGGGCTTTGTGCCGCTCTCGCGCTTCCGATGCTTGCAAAGCTGCTTCTGCAAGCTTGCGTTCAGCAGCCTCCTGCTTGAGGCGTTCATTCGTTTGGGAAAGTTCAGCGGTGCGCTGTTCTACTCGCGTCTCTAGCTCTTGTGCTAAAACTTGTAGGTCGGCTTGCGCTCGCTCGCGCTCGACAATTTGCGCCTGAAGCTTTTTAGTTAGATTTCGCAGATTCAGGTGCGTGATTGCGCGAGCTAAAACTTCTTCGTGTTGAAGGGGCTTAGTGATATAATCAACTCCCCCCACATTAAAGCCTTGGACTTTGCTTTCTGTATCGTCCAGCGCGGTCATAAAAATGACTGGGATATCTTTAGTTAAGTCATTCGCTTTCAGATTTTGACAGGTTTTAAATCCGTCCATTTCTGGCATCAGCACATCCAACAAAATTAAATCCGGCTGGGAATATTGCACTTTTTTGAGAGCGCTAGACCCACTGCGAGCTACCCAAACAGTGAAGCCAGATGCGGTCAAAAAATCCAATACTGAACCCAGATTAGTGGGCGTATCATCCACAATTAAAATGGTGCCTCTGTCTAAAGATTCCCTAGTCATTTTTAGTCCTCATCTAAACTGTTGAACAAATTCTACTAATTTGTCTTCTTCAAAGTTTTTGCTTAATTCAAGCAACTGATTGGCAAAAGGTGCATAACGCATATCTATTGCCTTCAGCTTGCTGGCTCGCTGCTCAATACTGAGGAGTTCACCTTTCATGGCTAAATCGAACAGTACTGCAACTTCTTCAGAAGGGGGAGCAATCAGTTGTTGGTCTTGGATTTGGGAAGGGAGTTCGGTGAAGATACCTTCTGAACTGAAAGTTGTTCGCTCCTCATAAATCCATTCTAAACTTAAATGGTTGCCCAAGCATTCTAATAACTTTTCTGCCCGAATTGGTTTGAGGAGAAAAGCGTTGCAACCAGCCTGGAAAATACTGTCGGGATCGCCAGATAAAATGCTAGCAGAAGTTCCGATCGCGATTACATCCTTCAATGGAGGGATTTTTCTGAGCCGCCTCACCGCTTCAAAGCCGTCCATGACTGGCATTACTAAGTCAATAATAATACAGTCCGGTTGAAATAACAGCGCTTTATTCACGCAGTCTTGACCGTCCGTTGCCTCCATTAATTCAAACCCAATGGGAGCTAAAAGATTAACGAGTACAGAACGATTTTCCCAGCGATCGTCAACGACTAAAATTTTCCGTCGCTCGCCTGAGAAACCCCTGATAATTTTTTCAGGTTCTTTTTGACACCCTTCCCAGCGTTCGGTAATAGGCAACTCTAACTCAAACCAGAAAATACTGCCTTTACCTAAAGAGCTTTGTACTTTCAGTTCGCCACCCATCATTTCCACTAATTGGCGACTAATTGGCAGTCCTAATCCTGTCCCCTCTATCTGGCGAACTGAACCGCTGGCTTGCTCAAAGGGCAAAAATATTTTTGAGAGCTCGTCCGGCGCGATGCCAATGCCTGTATCTTCTACTTGGAAAATAAATTTCGCTGTTAGGGATTGGGAATTGGCGATCGGTGATGACAAAGATTGCTGAATATCCAGTCTGTCTACTTTAAAACTAACGCCTCCTTTTTCGGTGAATTTTATGGCATTGCCGAGTAAGTTGATGAGAATTTGCCGCAACCTTTTTTCATCGGCTTGGACGCAAGTGGAAAGTTGAGTTAGCGGTTCGTAAATCAAAGAGATTCCCTTCTGGTGGGCGCGAATCTGGCAAATTTCAGTAATGCCTTGGAGAAAGTCTGACAGGTGAAACTCGGTGAGGTAGAGTTCCATTTTTCCGGCTTCGATTTTGGAGAGGTCTAAAACGTCATTGATCAGAGTTAGGAGGTGTTCGCCACACTGATGAATGATATTAATACCAGAAATTTGCTGACTGGTTAAATCTATGTCTCGTTTGAGGATTTGGGTATAACCTAAAATGCCGTTGAGTGGCGTGCGAAGTTCGTGGCTCATGTTGGCGAGAAATTGGCTCTTGGCGCGGTTTGCGGCTTCTGCTGCTTGCTCGGCTCGCTGTCTCTCTTGAACTTCTACTTCGAGGCGCGTATTTTTGGCTTTTAATTCCTCGGTTCGCTCTTCTACTTTGACTTCTAAAGTGTGATAGAGGTTGGCATTTTCTAAGGCGATCGCAGCTTGTCCCGATAGCATCCGCAACACTTCTACCCGCTTCGGCGTGAAAGCGCCAGCAATCACGTTGTTTTCTAGGTACAGGATGGCACTTAACTTACCTTGATATAGGATAGGCGCACACAAAATTGATTGTGGTTTGTGGTGGGTAATATAGGGGTCGGCGTTAAAGATTTCCTCGTTGCTGGCATCATTTAAAACCACATCTTTCTGAGTTCTGGTGACGTAATTAAGTACCGATATAGGCACTTGCCCAAAAGTTGATACTGGTAAAGATTCCAGCACTCGGACTTCATCTTTAGTCCCCGCCGCTTCTATAACAAGTTGACCCTGTTTTGAGAGAATAAGCGATCCAGTTTCAGCGCCTGCGTTTTCTATCAAAATTTTCATTAACTTGTTGAGCAAGTTAGGTAGAACAATTTCGCTAGAAATGGCACTCGATGCTTTCATTACAGTTGCCAAGTCTAGCAACTCTGGTTGACCGCCTGTAATGGTCAAAGGAGGAATTGTCATCGTAGGGTTGAAAGGGGTTTCGGTGAGCGCAGGCGATCGCGCTATTAATTGCGGGTATTTTTCTTCGAGATGTTTAACTTTAGCTATAGCTCCCCAGCGCATATAGGCATAATAAGCATCGGTCATGTAGGTGCGGGCAATCTTTTCTTTACCCCATGAAAAATAGAATTTAGCAGCGAGTTCGTGAGCTAGTGCTTCTTCGTTGATGTACTCGTTTTCTTTGGCAAGAGCGATCGCTTTGTCGTACATCTCCATCGCTTCTACTTTTTCGCCTAAAACCCGATGCCGTTCTGCTTCTACTAGATAGAATTTGTGTAGATGATTCATTGGGGCATGATGCGCCCATTTTTGCATTTTTTCTTGATTACTTTGTACGCGATCGCGAATTTTATGTTGCCCAGACGCGGAGCTAGGGGCATACACCGCCAAACCTACTAAAGAATCGTAAAAATGGAAGAGAGGAAGATGAGGTGTTGCGACTACTGCGTCCAAATACTTCTCTTGTATCTCAGTATTTTCCATCGCTTCTGAGTAATTCTCAAATAAATAACTAAGTATAATTTTATTTAAATATATGTAGGCAATTGCCGCTTTGTCGTTTGCTTGCTGGTGCAGGGGCAATCTTATCTGCTCATCGCAGGCTTCACCCTGGATACGGCAGGTGTTTTCACTTTTTCCGAGCAGATTTAAGGTAGCCTGCCAATAAATTTCGTGATAATTAAGCGCTGTTTTTTGCTTAATTTTATGAATAGCATTTCTGTTAATTTCCATTTCTCTTTCAAGGGCAGTCAGTTCTTTGCCGCTATAGTAAGAGAAATAAGAGTACACCAATATACCAAAAGCACCAAATTCTAAATCCCCCATTTCCAATCCGCTAGAGTAAGCTGATAGCAAAGGCTCTAATGTTTGTCTCAAATGCTCTTTCCAAGGTCGGATAAATATATTTACTATGACGACTGTTTTGGCTTTGATTTCTTGAGCATTTAACTTTGACAGCAGACTTAAAGCTAATTGACCAAACTGATAACCCGAATCAATATCTCCCACAACTCCGCAAAGCAGAAGACCATAATTGGCATAAGCAATGGGAGAAACAGAAGCATTACCATATTGGACGGATAAATCTACTTGTTTGCACACCGTCAACGGCAACAGTGTAGGAGCAGCAATATATGCAGGAGCAAAGATACTTGATAAAAGTTTGATGGCTGCGAGTTTATAGCGATCGGTCATTTGAGGCAGGTCAATTAAATCTTCAATTCGCGTTCCACTCAAAATTGCCGCAGTTTCGCCTAGTGCCTGCCCAATATCGGACGGTTTCGGCTCAGAGGGAAACTCGACCCCTAATAGCTTTAAAACTTGTAGCGCTGTATTAACCGCTTTTAGCAGCCTGTTCTGCCCTATGTAAGCCTGCATCTGGATTTCATACACTTTCACTTTGTCCAGCAGCGTTTTGGCGCAGTTTTGTACTATCTCAACGAATCTCTGCATTCCGTCAAAATCACCACTCAAATATGCTGATTCTGCTGCTTCCTCATGCAGCCTTAATGTCAGTTCATACCGATTCTCCCAGCTATCTACCGCTACCAGAGATAAACCTACTTGCAAATATTTGACGGCGGAATCGTGGGCTGTAGCAGCTTTCGCTTTCTGACCTGCAATCAGATTCAATTGGGCTAGTTCATATTTTTGGGATTCAGTTGTAAGTAAGTCAGTACCATAATTGAGTTGGTTAACTAAAGCGAAAATATTTTCTTTTCGGTTTTCAGGCGTTGTACTTTGCAGCAGCAGTTGACCGATTTTTAAGTGGGTTTCTTTTTTCTGCTCATCCGGAATCAAAGAATAGGCAGCTTGCTGCACGCGGTCATGTAGAAACTTGTAGTCAACTTTCACATCACTTAAGGTAAAACCGCCCGATTCTTCCTGACTAAATACGAGGGGAATTTTGTATTCATTGCTCAAAGGTAAAATCAACCCAGCTTGAAGTGCTGCCCACAATTGCGCTGCCGTGACTAAAGATGATTCCTGATTGACAATCCCCAGAACTTCTAAGTTAAAAGTGTTGCCAATACAAGCAGCAAATTTTAATACTTTTTGTGTATCTTCGGGCAATTTGCGTATGTTTCTAGCAATCAGTTCGACAACATTGTAATCGGTGATGCCGATCGCTTGAATTTGCTCGATATTCCATTGCCATGCGCCCGAGTATAAATCATAAGTCAACAAATCTTCTTGATAAAGAGTTTTGAGGAGTTGACTTAAGAAGAAAGGATTGCCCTGCGTTTTATTAAAAAGTAGAGACGCGAAATTTCGCGTCTTTACAGACAGGGCTTCCGAACCGCCAGATTCATTTAAAGTATCCGCAATTAATTCTTCAACATGAACCAGGTGTAATGGTTGAAGGACAATATTATTCACCGTCGCACCAGTTTGGCGAATCTTGTCAATTGTTTGAATCGTCGGATGAGTTGGAGAAACTTCGTTATCTCGATATGCCCCAATCAGCAATAAATACTTGCTATCAGAATCAGTTATTAGCAATTCAATTAATTTCAACGATGCCGAATCCGCCCACTGCAAGTCATCGAGGAAGATAACTAAGGGGTGGTCAATAGTCGTAAATACGCCAATGAATTGTTTAAAGACGCGACTGAAACGGTTTTGAGCTTCAGTTGCCCCTAGTTCTGCTACGGGTGGCTGTTTGCCAATAATTAATTCGACTTCAGGGATAACATCAATGATGACTTGTCCGTTATCGCCTAAAGCGGATAAAAGTTTTTCTTTCCTAGTTTGGATTTCTACTTCGCCTTCGGTTAGAAGTTGCTGAGTTAAGGATTGGAATGCTTGCATCAGGGAAACATAAGGAATATTGCGCTTGAACTGGTCAAATTTCCCCGCAATAAAATAGCCTCGTTGTCGCACAATGGGTTTGTGAACTTCATTGACCAAAACTGTTTTGCCTATCCCGGAATAACCGGAAACCAGCATTAATTCGCTGGTGCCACTGGCAACGCGATCGAAAGTTTCTAGAATTTTTTCAATTTCTTGGTCGCGACCGTAGAGCTTTTGCGGTATGTTTAATTGCCCTGCTTTATCCGCACTTCCAACAACAAAGTTGGAAATATATCCGCTAGCCTGTAGTTTGAGCAAGGAAGTTTCTAAGTCAAATTTTAGTCCTTCAGTGCTTTGGTAGCGGTCTTCAGCATTTTTAGCTAATAACTTCATCGCAATCGCTGAAATTTGTGGTGGGATTTCAGGATTTAGCTGGTGAGGGGGAATGGGTGTTTTGGCAATATGGCTGTGTACCAATTCCAGCGGGTCTGTGGAATTAAAGGGCAACTCGCCTGTGAGCATTTCATAGAAGGTAACGCCTAGTGAATAAAAATCAGTGCGGTAGTCAATTGACCGATTCATCCGGCCAGTTTGTTCTGGCGACATATAGGCGAGTGTGCCTTCGAGCAAATCTGGATGGCTGAGCGTCGAATTTTCTCGCTCCAGGCGCGAAGCGATGCTGAAGTCAATAATTTTAACTTTTTCAGTGGCTGGGTTGATGATAATATTTTGGGGCTTTACATCTTTATGAATAATGTTATGTTTATGGAGTTCGGCTAAGGCAGAGACAAGCTGGAGACCCAAAGAAAGAAATTGAATGATTGTGATTTTTTTCTCCTTCATCCAATCGTTGAGAGACTCGGAGCCGGAATCTTCTAATATCAGTGCTAAACCGTTTTTATAGGTTTCTAAACTAATGGCTTTGATAATCGCTTCTACGTTTAAGCTGTGCAGAATTTGATATTCGTGTCGCAAGCGGGTGATGTCAGAAAGAGTGGGATACTCAGCCTTTAGCGTCTTGACGATCACGCTGGAAAAGTCCGAATCCTTCCGAGCGCGATCGACTGAAGTTCTTATTCCGCTGTGAAGGGTTTCAACGAATTGATAGCCAGCTAAGTTGATAGTCATTGTTATTCTACAGATCGCAATGGAATGGAGCGTAAGGTTAAGGCCGGTTTTAAAACTTAATTATTGTTAGAGCTGATTGTAACATAGTAATTTACTCAACAAAAGTTAGCCCAGTTTTTGCCGGGACTTTTCTACAAAGCGTAGAGGAGCCAAGGGCAGCGAGTCAGAAAGGGTTTTTCTACATCCAAAAGTTTACTATGTTAGAAAGGCTATGCTTGCTTTTAGCGAACTATGCCGGTCTATCTAGGATGCACTAAAAATATTAAAACCTATTAAAACTTAATAAAGTGTAATTTATTAATTTATTGGCTTTTACTCTCCTTGGCTCCATCGGATTGCGCTCAAACGGATATCCTTTAATTATAATTTTGTATCAATCAGTAAAGAAAACTTAACAAGTTTAAAATAAATAAAAAAATAAATTCACAAAGCTTCAAATGAGTTTCAGGAATTATACCAAGTTTCTAAAAGAGTGCTACAGTTAGTAGATGTCTTTTTTGTAAGTTACTACCCAAATATAAAGAGCGCAAATGTCAGGAGTTGTCAAGATTCAAATGGGGGAAACAGAATCAGAACTGCAAGGTCTTCTCGCTCAGAGTTACGGCCAATGCCTACAGTTCGATGCAAAAGTTTGAGCGCGGTCAACAAGTTGCGCCGCTGGCTTTTCCCGATTTAGAAGTGAGCGTTGATTTTATATTGGGTTAGTATGAATAAGTAATGGCTGCTTACGATCGAGCGATCGCCATTAAGCCGGAGAATGCGGAAGCTTGGCGTGCTCGCGGCGCAGTTGTATCAGAATTAAAACAGGATACAGACAAAATTGACTCGGGGGAATCTGATATTACAAATGCCTCCGATAGCAAGGTCGAGCAACCTAAGTCAGCAGATTAGATGTAAGAATTGATGATTACATAGCACTTTTCAGTAAAATCAGGTACGCCTGGGAATTGGAATGCGATCGGGGCGTACATCACTTATTTGAGAATCGGTATAGTGGCTTAGGGGAAAATTGGGTGGGTGCGATCGGCACGGGTGACTCTGGTGAGACTAAATTGTGGTTAGGAACGCCCTGCGGCTTGAGTTGTTACAGCTATTAGCGAAAAAAATGAGCAATGAGGAGGCTCAGTCAAGTTTAAAGTCTAATCATCTAGGCATTATGCCGAATAATTTGTTTATTATAGAAAAGACGCTTTGGTTATAGATATAACTTCACTCTTGCATGATTGCCCCTAGTGAGTTTCAGCCCTACTTACAATCGGTTCTAGATACTTCACGGGAGGACACCAAGCGTGAGGTAAGCGATCGCTATATTCCAACGCTAGCAGAGTTACCCTTGCGGGTACAAACCGCTATATCATCTAAGCCAGACTCACAGGAACAACAACAGGAGAGGCGAGATAAGCCAGACTCACAGGAACAACAACAGGAGAGGCGAGAGCAGTTCGCAGTGCTAGAGGGATTGCGAAAGTATGCCACAGATCATGTGCTGTTAGTGGGTAAACCTGGTTCGGGGAAATCGACTTCGCTGCGGCGGTTGTTGTGGGAAGAAGCAAGACAGTGTTTAGAGGCGATCGAGGAGGGTAAGAGTGAGATTCCCCCCATACCTATACTGATTGAACTGCGCGGTCTTAAAGGTTCAGTGTTAGCAGCGATTCAAGAAAAGCTGAAGTGGTGGCTTTACCTTGATGAGACAACCTTGATAGCTTTCCTCCGTGATAGACGATTGTTCGTGTTCTTAGATGGGTTGAATGAATTACCTAACGAACAAGCTTGGCAAGCAGTAGATGAGTTTAGACAGGTATGTGTTGATTTAAAAGTTTCTTTAATCATTACAACACGGGAACTGGGTTCAGGATTGGTTCAGGGAAATGTTAAGAAGCTGGAAATGCTACCCCTGACTGAGCCTCAGATGCAGGAGTTTGTCCGCAAGCGTTTGCCGGAAACGGGTGAGGAACTGTGGCGGCAAATTCAAGGGAAGCTTCGGGAGTTGGCAGAAACGCCATTGCTACTGAAGATGTTATGTGATGTTTTTGAACAGAAGGGAAAGATTCCTAAAAACCGAGGCGATTTGTTCCGCAAAGAATTTGCGCGACGGTATGAGGAATTTAAGCCTGAAAGACTTCGCAATGTTTCTAAGGACTCGCGTCGCTTTGCGTTCGATCTATTAACCTACCTCGCCTTTACGATGGTTCAAGGGGAGCCGCATATCGATTCCTCCAAACCTAGTGTCTCCTGGATTGCTATTCCTAAAACTGAGGCAGAAAAAATACTAGCCACGTTGTTGGCAGGCGATCGCACACCAACTTTGGAGGATAGGACAAAAGCAAAAGAGTGGTTAGAGGATTTAGTGGAATGGCATTTACTCCAAGTAGCTAGTGACCCAACCCAAATAGAGTTTCACCATCAACTGTTTCAGGAATATTATGCGGCGGAGTGGCTAGCGCCACAGTTGGAAAAGTTGAGTGATGAGAAATTGCGATATTACTACTTGAATTATCTAAAGTGGACGGAACCGCTAGCAATGGCGATGTCGTTTGTGGACTCTGAGGCGTTAGCAGTGCGGATGGTGCAACTGGCACTGGAGGTAGATTTGTATTTGGGAGCAAGGTTAGCTGGGGAAGCTACCCTATCTCTACAACAAGCTACTGTAAACATCATTATTCAACAAGGTTTCCAGCCATCGCTTATAATCTGGCTTTTAGAACAAACTCAGTCGGAGTATGCGTTACCCTTCCTGTTTGATATTCATAAAAATGGATGTTCTGATACCCGTTGGCGTGCTACGCGAGCATTAGGTAACTTTAGAAATGTTGAAGTTTTAAAGTATTTGATTGAAGCATTGAAAGATCGGGATTCTTCTGTTCGTCAGAAAGCAGTGGAGTCATTGGGAAAATTAGGTAATTTAGAAGCCGTCCCCAACCTTTGTCAACTGCTAGATGATGAATATTTTTTAGTGCGTAGTTTTGTTATAGATGTTTTAGGAAAATTAGAAGGAAGAGCCGCGATTGATTGTTTGAAGAGTGCGCTCAAGCATGACGATTATACTGTAAAAACTAAGGCTGCTGAATTTCTAGGACAGCGCGTTCCTCAAGAAGTAATTGCATTACTGAATGAAGAGTTTAATAATGGCAATGCCGATACCAAAAGAGATACTCTACAGCTTCTAGGTGAAACAAAGAATGCCGCAGCTATTCCTATCTTGATCGGTGCTTTATCAGAGAGTGATTGGATCGTTCGCTCAGAAGCAGTTTCCCAAATAGGTTCACTAGGAATCTGGCTAGATTCCGATGTGTTAGAGGATGGTGTAACGGCTCTTATCCATATTCTGCAAAGCGATCCACAAAGCTCTGTTCGTTCTAGTGCTGCAATTTATTTAGGAGTGATGGGTCACATACGAGCAGTACCAGTTCTCATCGAGGCTTTATCTAAGGATGATCCGGGTGTACGTTCTTCTGCTGCTTATGCTTTGGGTCGGCTTCAGGATCGTTCAGCTATTAGCGAACTTATCCGATCTCTACAAGATGAGGATTATGTTTGTGAAGCAGCTATTAGATCATTACGCATCCTTAATGCAGTAGAATCATTGCCTGCTCTAAGAAAATTGTTGCAAAGGAAAGCAATTAAGGTTCGGGGGGAAGTAATATTCAGTCTTGGATTTCTAGGTGACTCTAAAGACTTACCCAATTTGTATAAAGCTTTGAAGGACAAAGAATTCTCTATCCGTCTTTATGCAGCTTACTCATTAACTAAATTAAATAATCGCAAGGGGTTACCTATCTTAGAAGATGCCCTAAAAACTGGAAATAAAGATGCTCGCGAGCGGGCGCTTGTTGGACTGAAAAACTTTCATGGAAAAGTGGGTTTTTCCAGTATTATTTCAACAGCATTCACAGATGATGAATACTCTATACGAAAGGAGGCAGTTGACTTTTTAGAAGCTTTTAAAGAGACTAAAGAAATAGTCAATGAACTCAAGAAGGCGCTTAACAACTTAAATGAAGATATTTGTAGAAACGCGATGGATGCTGCTAAGATATTAGGTAATGTTGAAATCCTATCTCGTTTGAGACAACTTGCAGAAACAATTACAGTTGTTGAAAGACCTTTGGAGGCGATCGCGGCTATCCAATCACGTTGCGGATTCTACAAAGATGAAATTGCACAATCTCCGCTACCAGTGATATCATGTCCGCAGTTAGCAGATTTTAATACACAAACCACATTAACTATTATGACTAATCAACCACCAATTATCAACTTCAATCAATCTAATCCGACTATCGGCGTTAATTACGCTGCTGACGGCAGCAATGTCAAATTTCAACAAAACGTTAAAAATGTAACCAATCAAGACCGCACTGAACTCGAAGGTCTTCTGATTCAACTAGCACAGACTTGCCCCATTACCACTGAAGCTGAGAAGCAGACCTTCATCCAAAAATTCTTAGAACGGAGCAAATCTACTCCTGGTTCCGTCAAAGTTCTCCTTGCAGGTGGTATCGAAGGGCTAAAAATTCTTCATCCCGCTGTGGGAATCCCTATTGAAATGTTACGTCGTCTCTACCAAGCTGTGGAAGAACGTCACAATCAACCATAACCAAAGAAGAATATAGAGGTTGGCGATCGCGTGAGGCATAGCCTTAGAAATGCACCGTTTATTAGGTTGCAACTTTAGGTGTACTTAATCCAATTGCCAACTGCTATAAGGCGATACCATAGCCTGCGATCGCACTCCTTGTCGCCCTCCTACGATTCCATCAACGATCGCACCCACTGAAAATTACCCTCGCTCAAGGGCGGAACAGGCTGCACTGAATAATCGAACGCAAAATCTAGAGTCGCCTCCAAATAAACTTGTCTCAAAATCTCAGATAAATTCACGACAGGTTCTTCATCTCCTGACAGATCTTTAACTTTATCGTCTTGAAAAAGCTTCAAAAGACAAACAACGCGCCGATCGCCTAGCAGCAAAATTGCGGCAAATGGGAATTAATCCTGATGAGGTGTGATGGTTTTTAGATTGTTAAAGGGGGTACGATCGCACTTTTTAAACAGCAGAAATATCAGAAGCCCCAAAAGGGCGATCGCTCCCCTCATCTATATCTCAATATTAAGATTTCCTTAGTTGCTGCCGTCGCGCACAGTAATCGGTGATACAATCAATAGCTTAGCTAGGGGTGCCCGAATATCCGGGCTGAGAAAACACCCTTAGAACCTGAGTCTGGGTAATACCAGCGGAGGGAAGCTGTTTATCAAGGAAATTAAATATGCGTACCGAATGGATCGCTAAGCGTCAGGGGCACACCAATGTATCTCAAATGCACTACGCCCGCCAAGGTGTAATTACTGAGGAAATGCACTTTGTTGCTAAGCGAGAGAATCTCCCGCCAGAACTGATCCGCGCCGAAGTAGCACGGGGACGGATGATTATTCCCGCTAATATCAATCACACGAATTTAGAACCGATGGCGATCGGCATTGCCTCTAAATGCAAAGTCAATGCTAATATCGGTGCATCTCCCAACTCTTCCAATATGGAAGAAGAAGTTGACAAGCTTAAACTAGCAGTGAAATACGGCGCTGATACCGTGATGGACTTGTCCACAGGCGGCGGGAATTTGGATGAAATTCGCACTACAATTATCAAAGCTTCACCAGTGCCGATCGGTACTGTACCAATTTACCAAGCTCTAGAAAGCGTTCACGGTAATATGGAAAGTCTGACGGCGAATGACTTTCTTCACATCATTGACAAACACGCTCAACAAGGTGTTGATTACCAAACAATTCACGCCGGAATTTTGATTGAGCATTTGCCGTTGGTGAGAAATCGGATTACGGGGATTGTCTCTCGTGGCGGCGGCATTTTGGCGCGGTGGATGCTGCATCACCACAAACAAAATCCCCTCTACACTCACTTTAACGACATCATTGAAATCTTCAAAAAATACGATGTTTCGTTTAGTTTGGGAGATTCTCTGCGCCCCGGTTGCACTCACGATGCGTCGGATGAAGCTCAATTAGCTGAACTCAAAACTTTGGGACAATTAACTCGCAAAGCTTGGGAACATGATGTGCAGGTAATGGTGGAAGGCCCGGGTCACGTGCCGATGGATCAAATTGAGTTTAATGTCAAGAAACAAATGGAGGAGTGTTCCGAAGCACCCTTCTATGTTTTGGGGCCGTTGGTGACAGATATTGCGCCTGGGTACGACCACATTACCTCAGCAATTGGGGCGGCGATGGCTGGTTGGTACGGTACTGCAATGCTGTGTTACGTGACGCCGAAGGAACACTTAGGATTGCCGAATGCTGAGGATGTCCGCAACGGGCTGATTGCTTACAAAATTGCGGCTCACGCTGCAGATATTGCGCGGGGCCGTCCGGGTGCGCGCGATCGCGATGACGAACTCTCGAAAGCGCGTTACAATTTCGATTGGAACCGTCAATTTGAGCTGTCATTAGATCCAGAACGGGCAAAGGAATATCACGACGAAACTTTGCCAGCGGATATCTACAAAACTGCTGAATTCTGTTCAATGTGCGGGCCTAAGTTCTGTCCGATGCAGACTAAGGTTGATGCCGATGCTTTGACGGAATTAGAGAAGTTTTTGGCTAGGGAACCTGTAGCGCAAAGCTAATTGGATTAATTTGTAGGGTGGGCATTGTCCACCTTACTTAATCGTAAAGCTGTTTCGTTTCTTGTGGGGCGGGCATCCGGCCCGCCCAAAACTAGGGTGCTGATGGCGCACCTTACTTAAGGTTATATTAAAAGCAGTTTCCTAAAAGGAGAATTGCGATGTCCCTTCAACTTCAAAGACGGCTTTTCACGGTGAAGGAATATCATTTGATCAGTGAGACAGGGATTCTTTCTGAATCTGAGGGCGTCGAACTCATTGAAGGAGAAATTATTCAAATGCCTGCTATTGGAACTCGTCACGCAACTGCTGTGAGACGACTTAACCGACTTTTTCACCGATTACCAGAAGATAGAGCTATTGTTCTGAATTACTTCTAGACCAACAGCTTCAACTACATTAATACTTACCAAGATATTTATTACCATGCTCTGCCTGGTAACGAGAAATTTTCAATTTGTAGGGTGCGTTAACGCCGTGTAACGCACCGCCAGCCTCATGCACCATTTTAGCTAAGTAAAAGATTTACCTAAAGATATTAGCTTGCGCTGTTGCTTGGCACTTTGAAAGAATGCGCCGATCGTTTAAGCTAATTGTGCGAATAGGATGGAGATTGCTTAGCTGAGTATTGATTTCAACTGTTTGAACTTTTCCGGCTGAGATTGCCTTCCCGGAAAGTGTATTTCCCTGAATTTTACCAGTGAAGCACGCAAAGTCTGATCGCGGCGCGTAGATTGCACCAACCACGCGATCGTTCTGGCGCTGAAACACAATATAGTTTTGAAGAACTTGGTTGGGCTGTGGCGAATCTCCGTAGAGGTAAATACCATCTGGCAAAGCAGCAACATTAGTCTTAGATGGATTTTGTTGTGCTTGAATCGGTTGTTGCTGAACGCCAACACCAATTAGTGTTAGAGGACAAATAAAGGCTGTTGCCAGTAGTTTCCATTTCCTTTTAATAGATGCAGGTAAAATCATTACTGCTTCTCCTTGCGCGTCATCTAACATATTAAAACAGTATTCTCTAGTTAATGTCTCACTCAGGTTATAATTTCCCTCTGCTAAAATCAGCCGATTGGTAGAGATTCTGAACCTGAAAGCTTGCGCTTGTTTAGCGCCGAAAACTTTATTTTCCCTTGTGCTCCAAGTACCTGAGCTGATTTTGATAGAATTAGAGTCGGCATAGTTTCTCATGCCACCCAATAAAACACCGCTCTAAGGTTGATGCCGATGCTTTGACCAAGAATTTCTAGATGGTACCCGCCACGTGATTTATCCGTGAAATCAATCCAAAATCTAAAATCTAAAATCCTCAAGCCCCCGCATTTATCCATGGGGTAAATGCTAAAATCTAAAATCTAAAATCTAAAATCGATTGACGGAATTAGAGAAGTTTTTGGCTAAGGAACCTGTAGTGCAAAGTTAGTTGTTAGGGTGGGCGGAAACACTCCGCCCACCCTTCCCAATTCACCAGGCGCTAACTTTTTGTTTGGTAGAGCACAAAACATTCTGGATAACTTCAAGAGCAACAGCTTTAACTACATTAATACTTACACTATTACCCAGTTGATGATAAGCTTTATCATCATTAGGATGCAGAATAAAACTATCGGCAAAACCTTGTAAGCGCGCCGCCTCGCGGGGAGTCATCCTGCGGACTCGGTTATGATAGTAAACGCCTAATCTATTAGCATCACTGGCAACAATTGTTACCGAGATTTTCTGCGGATCGAGAAATTTATAGACTTCAAAGGAAAAGTTACCGGATACAGGTTTGTATTGATTGTTGTTCCGTTGCAGGTACTTTTTTGTTACCAAGGAATCCAGCATTTTACCGAGATTGGGATGAGGAAAAAAAGTAGCTATTTGCTCTTTAGTTAATAGCTTGCCATCTTGGTCAGATCCAAATTCTTTATTGCGCCTTTTCAATATAAAAAGATTCATTAATTCAATTTCGTCTAAACTGCACTCGCCTCGCAAACCCAGTTCCCAAGAATGAATCGAATTGCCACCGCGATAGTCAATTAGCCGCCTACCGTGCAAGCGACTGAAATCATTGTTAACTATTTGCTTCAATGCCTTAACAAATTCTGGCGAACAATCATATTTTGGATCGGGATTGTCTTCCAAAATATCTGCAACTGTGACAGGTTGACTTAACGGGGAAAATAACGATAGCTGTTGATGACTAGAGGAATGCGAATCTTTTGGGCCTAAGTCAGAAATTAACGCAAATTGGGGCGAAGCATTTAAAAGTCCTACTAGGTAAACTCGGACACGGTTCTGAGGTAAGCTAAAGTTAGAGCTGTTGAGCAAGAAATAATCGAAGCTGTAACCTCGGCTTTTGATTTCGCCCTTAATAGTTTCGAGGGTTCTGCCGCCGTCGTGGCTGACAAGCCCCCGCACGTTCTCGAAAATAAATGCTTGAGGTTTAAAGGTATCAATTAACCTTGCAATCTCAAAAAATAGGGTGCCTCTGGTGTCTCCAAATCCCTCTTTTTTGCCAGCATAGGAGAAAGATTGGCAGGGAAATCCCGCTAGTAAAATTTCATGTTCAGGCAGTTGGTCAATTAATCGGATGTCGCCTAAAGGTGTGTCGGCAAAGTTTTTCTGGTAAACTAATTGAGCGTCGGGATTGATTTCGCTGCTTAATACGCATTTTGTTTCCAGATTCAAGGAACGAGCGGCGGATTCAAACGCTAATCTCATGCCGCCTATTCCTGAGAATAAGTCAATAAAACGGATGGTTTTCATAGCCTTAAACTGGCTGGTTAAGATTGATATCTTGCACCATTGTTAACATGAGCCAGAGCCTCTGGATCTTCGTTACCAGGTTCTACCTGGTAACGAGAGAACCTGGTAACGAGAGACGAGAGAAACGAGAGGAGTTTTTGGGGTTGGCTTCTAGCCCAGCGCACAAGAAAGAGTTTCAAGAAATAGGATTGTCACAATTAGATGCGCGCCCGGTTATTTTTTGCTACTAATCCATTCCTTAAGATCCTGAATGGTAAAAATGGCTTGAAAATCCAATCCCGCCTCGCGATATAATTCCCCTCCACCTTGCTCTCTATCAATCAGAGACAAAATACGATCGACCTTATAACCAGCCGCCCGCAACCTTTCCACCGCCTGCATCGCCGACTTACCCGTCGTCACCACATCCTCCAAAACCGCCACATTCGTGCCCTCTGGCAACAGCGGCCCCTCAATATACGCCATTGTCCCGTGTCCCTTCGTCTCCTTTCTGACAATTAAAGCTGGTATAGGTCGATCGCCCAAAGCCGAAACCACGCTCACAGCAGTTACAATCGGGTCAGCACCCAAAGTCAAACCGCCCACAGCTTGCACATCCGACGACAGCATCGACAACAGCAAACGTCCCGTTGCCAAAGCACCTTCAGCGTGCAGCGTCACCGGTTTACAGTTAATGTAATAAGAACTTTTCTGTCCCGAAGACAGCACAAAATCGCCTTCGCGATAGGCAAACTCGCACAACAAATCTAAAAGTCGATCGCGTAACACCTTTAAATCCGCAGCATTCATAAGTCACACCGTGTAAAAAACACAAATAATCCGCCGATAATCAGTTTATAGTGGAATCGGAATTAATTAAGGAGGCTGAAATATATGAGTCAAAAGTTAAAAAGCCTGAGCGGCGCGTTGATTCTCGCTGTCGCCTCTGCCGCACTGGCATCAGTCAAACCAGCTCAAGCACAAACAGAGCGATTTCACCCGATTGCCGACGACTTCAACCGACAATTCTTTGAAGCTTCAGGAGACTTTTACCACAACGTCAGCTTGCAAGGTTACTTGGGCGACTATTTAGGCATCGGTTCCCCCAGCGGCGTCGTTGCCTTTCCCGAAAAAGAAATCGAGCGGGATGCTAGTCGCGTCAACGGCTTCTACCGACGAGTAATGCAGCGGCAAGTTTCCAGCGACCCGATTCTGCGCGTGCCAGATGCCGTCAATCCCTTCGATGCCTCAATCATGGCACTGCCTGCAGCTTGCCAGCTAGGACCTCAACCAAGCGGCTGTTTCCCCACTCCCGCCGGACTCCAAGATCAGTTTACACTTCCAACGCAGCAGCAAAATTCACCGAGTGATCAAGGGCCCGTTAGAGGACTTTATCAAATATCGCCCCCTGGCCAAAATTAATCGATCGACAGTTGCGAGTTTTGAGCCGAGGCGGGTTTACTAAATCTCGGCTTTGTTGTATTCGAGAGAAAGCCTCAACCCGCCCCAAAAGCTCATGTTTTGGCAATCCTTTCGGTAAACCCGCAACTGGCTTTTTTTAACTATCGCCGTTATTTCACAGGACTAAATATTATCCAATATTTATCAAACAATGCTGCCATCAGGCATGATTGTTCCTTTCAAAATAGCTTCACCCAAATTAGCTCCCGCCAAGTTCGCTCCCCTGAGATTTGCCCCGGTCAAATTAGCCCCTCTCAAATCAGCTTTGCCAAGGTTTGTCCACCGGAAATCTGCCGCGCTCAACTGTGCAAAACAGAGATTTGCCCGGAAAAGATATGCTCCCGTGAAGTGAGCTTCTCCGAGGTTAGCTTTAGAGAAATTAGCTGCATAGCAATGTGCTTCAATCAATTCGGCTTGAGTGAGATTAGCTTGACTGAGATTAGCACAGTTGAGGTTCGCGCCGATCGCATTAACTCCAGACATCACCGCACCGATTAAATTCGCATCACCGAAATCGGTTTGTTGGAGATTAGCAGCGGTGAGGTCAGCCCCAATTAAATTAGCACCGCTCAAATCAGCTCCCCTGATGTCAGCCGCTTGCAGGTTGGTTCCCGTTAAATTAGCTTTAATTAAATTAGATTCCAGCAGTTGCGCTCCCGCAAGATTTGCTAAACTAAAATTAGATTCTGCCAGGTTTGCCGCAATTAATTTAGCCTTAAACAAATCTGTTTTAAAAAGGTTCGAGCGCCAAAGATGTGCACCTCTGAGATTTGCTTCCGCGAGGTTAGCTTCGCTGAGATCCGGTTCTATATTTGGGTTGAGACTTCTCCATTTAATCCAAGTGACTGCACCTTTTTTTAACAGCGCTAAATGCTGTGTATTTGCCATAATTGCATCTCCTTTAACGGCTATTCCTTGCGACCAAAAATTGCTGGATTTTCTCGACCCGTCACGCTTTCCACCGCCGCAATTGCTGCCTGGGAACCTGCTATAATATCTCGTTCTGCGCCGCCGAGGTAAAGCCGTCCGAAACTACCTACAGCCTGAACCTCTAAGATGTTAATAGATGCGCCTTTTTCTGCTTCATTAGCCGCCAGCGCTGCATAGGCCGCCGGTTCTACTTCCAAGACGTAAAGCGTTTGTCCCGCCAGCAGCAACTGTCCGCGCCGGGTGCGGTTGATTAATTGTGTTTGGTGGGCATCAATATTGCGAATAATTTGACTGGAAATCACTCGCGGTTTGATACATTCTTCTCTGCGGACTCCGATGAATTCTAGAATTGCTTTACCTGCGGCCCGCGTTTCCCCCTGTTGACTCGAGTGTACTTCCAGAAGGCCGTACAAGCGTTCGACTATCTGCACTCCTGGGCGCACGGAGGCAGATTTGAGGGCGACATCGGTAATTCGGTTAATTTCGATACCGGGCGAGATTTCTATCCACAGCGACGCATCCCCTGGCAGCGGCAAGAATCCGGCGGCGACTGTGCCGATGTATGCTGCGTGCTGTGGCTGCAAGTTGTCTAGAAATACGTAGCTGCGTAACTCTATACCCAAAAGTTTTGATCTCCGTCGATCGACTTCCAACAGTTGTCTGTGCAATATCTGAGTTTACCTTTTTTTGTAAACAACACCTTGTCTATTGTCGGGACTGCCGGAGTGCCTCATAACCGAGTGAGGTGCCAGACCCCCTATTTCTAGTACCGGAGTGCCTCCGCGAACAATATTTCATTTTGTGTGCCTGCTAAAAATTGGATATCAATCTGTAGTTATAGGTGGAACATAACCATCTTTACTGCTAGAGATGGATTTAACTTTAAAAGCCCATTGATATAGTTTTGATAGTTAAAGATTTTAGCCAACAGAGAGCATTTGAATTATGAAACGTTCTGATTTATCCAAAGCAATCGGTGCAGGTATTATAGCTGCTGGTTTAGCCCTAGCACCAGCTCATCTCCCTGCTTCAGCTCAGACAGATACAACGGGCGGTACTACTTCCGGTACTAACAGCACTACAACCACCACAACTCCTCGCTCCGATGTCTACAATGCTGAGACCGATCGCGATTTTGATTGGGGATGGTTGGGACTGCTAGGCTTGTCTGGTTTGTTGGGTTTGATTCCCCGCAAACGCGAAGAAAATGTCCGCTATACCACTACAACGAGCGATCGCGAGCCCGCTGCGCGCACTGACTACCGCTAAGAATTGAGTCTTAGTGCTGTGGGCATTATGCAGGGACAGGATGTTTTAACCTGTCCGACGATCCCGAATAATCATCAAAAAACCTCCATCTGTGAGGTTTTTTTGTTTGAGATGATGCGCGATGGAACGACGATTAAATTGGTTACATCTGACCTATTGCACCATTTTTCTGAACAGGCTTTCCGCCCGCTTCCACAAAGAGTGAATTTTCTTGTGGGCCGTTGCTCCTAGCCAGTCAATAAAATCATTATTGAGAATGGTGCAATATCTCAGATATAACCGGACTTAAAATTATTAACTTCTTCCTTTCTTCTTCCCTTCCTCCTACCCTACCCTTCGGGAACGGCTTCGCCGAACGCGTTCTTTGCGTCTTCGCGGTTCGTTAAATAAAGACTTTTCCGACACAAAAACACTTTAAATAAGGTTTTTGCCCGATCGATCGAGTACCTCCCAAATCGCCTGCACCAACTTGTCGGGGTCTAAAGGCTTAGCAATGTGGCGCCAGAACCCAGCAGCCATGGCCTGCTGATAGTCAATCTCTCCAGCATAAGCCGTGAGGGCGATCGCCGGAACCAGTCCCCCTTGGTCAGGCGCCAGAGCCCGAACCTGCCGCATCAACATATAACCGTCAGTGTCGGGCATTCCAATATCGCTCAACAGCAAATCCGGCACCGACTGGGTTAAAACCGCCAAGGCCTCGGCGGCATTAGCAACTGCTGTAACACTTGCCCCACACTCCTCAAGCAGAAAAACCACTAAATCTAGGGCATCGGCCTCATCATCCACCGCTAACACCCTGATACCGCTCAAATTGAAGGATTCGTCCCGCGACGCAGTTCCCGCAGGGCTGGTCTGAGATGGCACGGGCATCAGAGGTATCCTGACGGTCAAGGTTGCACCTTTTCCTTCGCCGGGACTGTCGGATTTTACCGTGCCACCGTGGAGTTCGACGAGATGGCGGACGATCGCCAATCCTAAACCCAATCCGCCAAACTTGCGCGTCATCGAGCTGTCAGCTTGCCGGAAGTAGTCGAATACATAGGGAAGAAAATCAGGTTCGATACCTTTTCCCGTATCAGTTACAGTAATTTGGGCCTTGGTGTCCACCCGATCGAGAACGACTTCAATTTTGCCTCCCGGCGGGGTGAACTTGACGGCATTTGAGAGCAAATTCCAGACTACCTGCTGAAGCCTGCCCGCATCGCCCAAAACCGAGCCGAGATTCGGTGCAAATTGAGTGCTGATTTGAATCGACTTAACTTCCGCGGCCAGACGCACCGTTTCAATGGCGGCGCTGATTACCCCAGCTAAATCCACAGGTGCAATATTCAAGCTAACCTTACCTTGGAGAATCCCCGACACATCGAGCAAATCTTCGATAAGCTGGGTTTGCAGTTTGGCGTTGCGCTCGATCGTCTCTAAGGCATAACGCTGCTTTTGGGGTGTCAGAACGTTCGATTGCAGCAGCTTCGCCCAGCCCATAATCGGGTTTAAGGGAGTCCGCAATTCGTGGGACAAAACAGCCAAAAATTCGTCTTTGACGCGGTTAGCCTGTTCTGCCTCTTCCCGCGCTGCCTTTTCCCGCGCTAGAAGGCGTTCCCGTTCCGCTTCTGCAACTTTGCGATCGGTAATGTCAGTGTTTGTGCCGCACCAGCGCAGCACCTTGCCTTGATCGTCGCGAATCGGCACGGCGCGGGAGAGAAACCAGCGGTACGATCCGTCTTGGCCGCGCAAGGGGAAAGTATCTTCCCAGAGTTCGGCTGTTTCAAGGCAGCGCCTAAATTTTTCGACAACGCGATCGACGTGTTCTGGGTGGTGTACCTTTTGCCAGCCCCAGCCCTGCATTTCCTCTAGGGTGGTGCCCGTGTAGTCAAACCACCGCTGGTTATACCAGAAAATCCCCCCAGCAGCATCTGTCATCCAGGCCAACTGAGCGATGTTGTCAGCTAGAGCGCGGAACCTAGCCTCGCTTTCGTGCAGCTCATGCAGGGCTCGCGCGTGCAGGATTACCGTCCAGAGGCGAGCCACCACTTCTTGCATCAGCCAAACTTCATCGGGCCGCCAGTGCCGAACCACCCTTGATGTCACCACCAAAAGAGCCACCCAGCGGCCTTCCTGAAGGCAGGGAACATCGACCAAAGCGCGAATCGACACGGCACCGTAGTTATCGAATAAATGCGCTGTATAGGGGTAATTAGCGATATCTGAGATGACAAGGGTTTGACCTGCCATAGACAGAGCTTTCAGTTCTGGCGTCTTAAAGTCTGAGATTTGATAGGTGCCGACGGTGCTTGCCAGGTCGGACTGGTGCCAGTCTTGGTGGACAATTGCCCGATCGGCTTCTAAATCGATTTCGTGCCAGATGCAGCGATCGACCTTTAAATATTCTCCCAGACTGTTCATCGCTTCCGACAACATTTCTGCGGGGTTGAAGCGCTGCCGCAAGCGAACTTCGAGATCAGAGAGAAACTGCTCGTTAAGTTGGGCTTGTTTGCGATCGTGAATATCGGTGTTTGTGCCGATCCACTCGACAATCTGGCCGGCTGCGTCGCGAATTGGCACGGCGCGGGACAAATGCCAGCGTTCCATCTGGTCTACTGCCCGCCGCAGGCGCAGCTCCATTTGATAAACTTCTCCGCTGATTAGACATTCTTCCCAGCGGGCCCAAGATTCTGCCAAATCCGAGGGCGGGACTAGCGATTCCCAATTGCTTTGAGCGGCTTCCTCGTAAGACATGCCCAGATATTCCAACCATTGTTGTTGATTGGTAAAGCGAATTTCCCTGGCTGAGCTTACGTTCCAAATCAGGTGAGGCAACGACTCAGCCAGAAAGCGGAAGCGGCGGTCGCTTTCTGCTAAGCTTTCTTCGGCTCGTTTGCGATCGTCAATATCAATGCCGATACCAGCCCATTGCACCACCTTTCCCTTCCTGTCTTTGACGGGCACAAGTCGCGCTAGATGCCAGCGGTAATTACCATCAAACCTGCGTACCCGACACTCGAATTCGTAGGCTTCCCCTGCTGCAATCGCAGGAGTGCGCGTGCCGACAACTGCTGGCAGATCATCAGGATGAAATAATTCCAGCACCGGCGCAGGCAGCGGCAATTGTGCTGGGCTCATGCCCGTATAGGTTTTCCAGTGTTGGTTGGCAAACTCTAACCTGCCGTCGGCGGTGTTGATCCACATTAATTCCGGGACGCCATCGGCGAGGGTGCGATAGAGATTTTCGCTGTGCCGCAGTGCTTCTTCTATTTGCCGGCGCTCGGTTTTGTCCTGCATAATTTTCAGGAAACCTTGCACTTCGCCGTCTGCGTCGCGCAGGGGCATCACCAGCCCGCTGCCCCACAAGCGGCTGCCGTCTTTGCGGACGTGCCAGCGCTCGTTTTCTCCTTTTCCCTGAATCAGGGCGCTGTGCATTTCTGCTTCCGGCATTCGGGCTGCTGAGTCTTCTGGGGTGAAGATGATGCGTCCGTGTTCCCCGACGATTTCAGCTTCGGAATAGCCCAGCAATCTCTGGGCCCCTGCGTTCCAACTGGTAACGTGTCCGCCGATGTCGAGGGTGAAGATAGCGTAGTCTTTGGCGCTGTCGAGAATCAACTGCAGGTGGGTTTCACGATCGCACAGTGCTGCTTCTGCTTGTTTGCGCTGGGTAATGTCGCTGGTGAAGCCGACTATTTTGGTCGCTTCACCTTGCTGGTTGCGGATCAAACAGCCGCGCTCCGAAACATCGATCCAGCGCCCGTCTTGGTGCCGGACTCGGTACTCGATTTCATAGCGATCCGGAATATTAAAGATTGATTGCCCCCCGGCTTGGATGCGTGCCACATCGACGGGATGGATGCGTTCTCTCCACCACTCTGCTGTTGCCGGTGCATCCTCTGGGTTGACACCGACGATCGAGAACAGTCCCTCGGAACGGTAAACTGAGTTTGCTGCCAAATCCCACTCAAACACCATGCCGTTGATCGCCCTTGTAGCTAATTGGAAACGGTTGTAGCTTTCTTGCAAGGCGAGTTCGGCCATTTTGCGAGCGGTAATTTCCTGTACCACGATATGAATCCCGACAATCTCTCCGCCCCTGTCTCTGAGCGGCCACCAATTCTGGAGCCAAGTGCGAACGACAGTAGGTTGAGCCCTAGTTTTACCCGTGAGTTCAAAATTCCGGATCGGTTCTCCGGTGTCTAGAAGGTGGCCCAACAAAGGTTCGGCTGTGTCTGCCCAGTCGGGGACAATTTCGCGCAGGGTGCGGCCGATGTGCGCTTCGACGGCCAGGCCGTTCATTTGGGCAAACCGCTGGTTGATCCGCACGAACCGCAAATCTGTGTCTAAAACGGCCAAACCCACGGGAGTTGTTTGGTAGAGCGACTCTATCTCTACAAGTTGACGGCGCACGGTTTGCTCACTCTGTTGCAGCGCGAGTTGGGCCTTTTTGCGATCGGTAGCATCAAATAATACTCCGATAAACCGCACTGCTTCGCCTGCCGCGTCGTAGAGATAGCGCCCGAACGCGCTCAACCAGCGGATTTCTCCGTTGTCGGCTCGGATGATCCGGTATTCGGGGGAGTAGAGCGATCGTGTTTCCCGAGCTGTTTTGGCTGCTTGCATGACGTGCTTTAAGTCGTCTGGATGCACACACTTTTGCCACACAGCCGCGCTTGCTTCGCCGCCTGGTACCGGTTCGCAGCCCAAAATGCTGAAATGGGTCGCCGACCAAATTACTCGGTTTGTTCGCACGTCAAAATCCCAGGTTGCCATGCCTGAGCCTTCGATGGCGACGCTCAAACGTTCTTCGCTTTGTTTCAAGGCAATTTCAGTTTGTTTGCGCTCGCTGATATCTGTGAGGGAACCCACGGCGCGCACGGGATTGCCTGATTCGTCCCAAATTGCTCGCGCTCTGGCTAAAACCCATTTGTAGCGCCCGTCCCCACAACGGATGCGGTACTCGCAGCAGTAATGTGATGTTTCTCGATTTAAGTGCTGCTGCCAATTGCTTTGCATCATCTCCAAATCATCGGGATGAACCCAGCTCAAATATTGGCTGAAGTCCTTGACTTCTTCCGGGCCACGTTCCAAAATCTCTAAAAAGCGATCGCTCAAAACAGGGCAATTTGTTTGCAGGTTGTGATCCCAAATGCCGTCGTTGTTGCCCTGCAAGGCTAATTGCCAGCGTTCTTCGCTTTCTCGCAAAGCTTCTTTGGTTTGATGGGCGCGATCGATTTGTACGGCGGCAACGGCAAAGTCTGCTAGGGCGATGGCGATCTGCAAGTCTTCGGCATCGAATTGCCGATCGGCATCGTGAGATACAATCCATATTGCCCCCAGCGATTGATTTTCTGCTTCCAGTGGCACGACTAATGCTTCGGCGATCGGCAATTCTAGCTGCTGTAAGTCGGTAAAATATTGTTCGGGAGCGAAGTAAAGCTGAGGAGTTTGGCGATTGAGCGGGGTTCCCGACAAACGCAATTTGCGGGGTGTGTTTGTATCTTCTGCTGCTTCCCACGCGCCCGCCAATGCCTCCCACCGAAATATTTGTTCGGAACTGGCATTTTCTTCTAGTAAGCAGACTCCGACGCTTCCTGCGTCGCACAAATCTTTAGCGATCGCCACCAGTGTTTTGAGCAGCCTGTGGGGTGAGGTTGCCAATTGTCGGGCAAGCGTTTGCAGCGCTCGGTTTTCTGCTTTGTGATCGTGCGATCGAGGAATGCGGCGCGACAGTTCCTCGGCGATCGGAATGTCGGTTAAATTAGTTTGTGGGGTTGGCCAAGCTTCCATCAATTAGTGGTATCTATGTCTTTCGGTCTGAGCTGGCGAGCGTACATCAGCGCCCTCTTAAAGCATCTGCTATAAATTATAGCATCTACGGAGAGACAGCATCATTTCTCTACTAGATATCTAGGGAATTTATTTTTAGTTTTCAGGTTAATTGATTGCCTTGCTTACTTTTACTATTGTCGCCACAATATGCACAATTTTATTCCACAATCGCGCTTTTTTCCCTATCTAAGTTGGACAGAAATTCAGTCTATGCTGGATAAGGAAAACACGGTGATAATTCAGCCGCTAGGTGCGATCGAACAACACGGCCCCCATTTGCCTTTAATTGTAGATGCGGCAATTAGCGCGGCGGTGACAGGCAAAGCGCTGGCAAAGTTAGAGGCAAATATTCCCGCGTATGCTTTGCCACCTTTGTACTATGGCAAGTCGAACGAACACTGCCATTTTCCCGGTACAATTATGCTCAGTGCTCAGACTGTTTTAGCAGTAATCAGTGAAATTGCGGACAGTATTTATCAAGCTGGATTTAGAAAATTAGTGTTAATGAATGGTCACGGCGGACAGCCACAGGTAATGGAAATTGCGGCGCGGGATATTCATCAAAAATATCAGGATCTTTCTGTTTTTCCGCTGTTTGTTTGGGGCGTTCCGAATGTGGCTGCTGAATTATTAACTGCGAAGGAATTGGAGTTCGGAATTCACGCGGGCGATGCAGAAACGAGTTTGATGTTGTCAATTTTGCCCGAACAGGTGAAAATGGAACTGGCTGTTTGCGAGTACCCGCAGGGTTTACCAACAGACAGTTTGCTGAGTATGGAAGGGAATTTACCTTTTGCTTGGCTGACGCGAGAGTTGACTGAAAGTGGTGTGTTGGGCGATGCGACGGCGGCGACGAAAGAAAAGGGATCTCGGATTCTCGAATCTCTCTCTGACGGCTGGGCACAAGTTATCAAAGATGTTTACAAATTTCGCCAGCCGCGTAGTAATTAAAAATTAAGAATTAAAAATCAAAAATTGTTCTAATTCGTGTCAAAATGAGTCTAAGAAATTTTTTGAGTTGGAAAACTAACGATGAGTGTAAATTCTAAATTGCAGCGCGCATTTGAGCAAGGTCGCGCCCTGAAAATTATCAGCGGTTTAAATAATTTTGATGCCGCCAACGTTGCTGCTGTCGTCAAAGCAGCGGATCTCGGCGGTGCTTCCTTTGTCGATATTGCTGCCGATCGAGATTTGGTATTGATGGCAAAACAGTTGACAAATTTGCCAATTTGTGTATCTGCTGTGGAACCGGAAAAGTTTGTGCCTGCGGTAGAAGCTGGCGCTGATTTGATTGAAATTGGTAACTTTGATGCTTTCTACGCAGTAGGCCGCCGCTTTGAAGCTGAGGAAGTTTTGCAGTTGACTCGCGAAACTCGATCGCTATTTGCGAACATCACTCTTTCTGTGACAGTTCCGCACATTTTGGCACTCGACAAACAAGTGCAGTTAGCAATTGAATTAGTCAAAGCTGGCGCTAACATCATCCAAACCGAAGGTGGCACCAGCGCTCAACCAATTCACGCCGGCACCTTGGGATTAATTGAAAAAGCAGCGCCTACTTTGGCCGCAGCCTTTGAAATTTCCCGCGCCGTATCCGTCCCCGTACTCTGCGCTTCCGGTATCTCCAGCGTCACCGCACCCCTCGCTATTGGAGCCGGTGCTGCGGGTGTTGGTGTCGGTTCTGCTGTCAGCCAACTTAATAGCGAAGTGGCGATGATTGCGGCTGTTCGCAGTTTGGTTGAAGCTTTGGCTTTGGTTTCGCGCTCGCACTTGCCAGCTTCCATTTAATTAAGAAGGAAGAAGGAAGAAGGAAGAAGGAAGAAGGAAGTTCGGCAACGGATTCGCTCGACGGATGTAACGGATGTCAGGAAGAAGGAAGAAGGAAGTTCGGCAACGGATTCGCTCGACGGATGTAACGGATGTAACGGATGTCAGTCCGATGGAAGTCGGAAGAAGGAAGAGGGGAGAAGGAAGAAGGAAGATTTTTCCCATCCCCCACTCTCCCCATCGCCCACTCTCCCACTCTTCCCCTCTCCCACTCTTCCCCTCTTCCCATCTTCCCATCCCCCACTCTTCCTTAATAATTGATAAACCACACGGCATAATCATCTAATAACTGATTGTTGCGGGAGATTACATCAACTGATTCTAACTCTGATAAAGGCAACATAAACTTTTGGTGATCGCTGACGCGCTGCACTTCCACAAATATGCCTTCTTCCTGAAGCACCAAATCCTCCAACTGATTAATTGTGAATCTATCAGTATAAGAAGGTTGAGTTTTTTTGAGCCGTGCATATTCTTTTTTGCTGCCCGAACCCATTGTATATTCTTCTTCCCATTCAAACTCTTCTATGCCGGTAACGTGGCAGGGGAGTTGAATATTTTGCTTGATGTAATCTAGATATTTGAGTGAATTTTTTAGGTTGAAATCAATATTTTTTGACCCCAAAATTTTACTGATTTTAGTTTCAAATTGCTTGGTATTAAATGGCATATTTTTATCGAGATGCGCTAACATTTCTGGATCGAACCCCGCTCTCAATTCGGATAATTCCTCCAGCAGGCTCTGAAAGTCGTTGACCGGTTTCGGTCTTCTGCCTGCTACAATGGTTTCATCAAGCTGAACTGGAGGAAGTTCGGATTGTGAAGGAAGGGATTGGCTTTGCTTTGGGCGATCGTCCACTTTAGACTTGTTAACTTTAGGCTGGTTAAGTTTAGGCTTGTTAAATTTAGGCATCGCTCGGTCTCGCTGGCTCGGTTTATCAATAAAGTATATCTTGGCAGAAGTACATTCGTGTCTGATAGGAGGAAGCTATTATGCAACTACTGAAATCACCTGATGAATCGCCAGTCTATCAAGGACAATTCGGCGAATTTACGATTACTCAAAATGATCGCACGGGAGTATTGATTTACCGTGCCGGATTGGGGGTGGCGGCGCTGTGTTTTGCGGTCGGCACTACTCTGGTGCTACAACAGGGCGACAACCCGATGGCAATCCAAGCTGTAACGCCTGTTTTTGCTTGTTTCTGGATAGCTTTAGGCGTCAGCTTGGCAACTATTCACATTTACATGATTGCGCTGCATCGAACACTACAGGCGTTTTGGGCGATCGGCGGCGCGGCAGCATTGTTTGTCGCCCTACAAAGCAGCCAACCTCTAGCTTTAGCAGTGTACGAACATCCCGCCACCTTGTGGGGAATTGGCTTTACTTTTGCCGCCTTAAATGGCATTTATTTTAAGGAAGCATTCTGCTTTAATCGCCTCGAAACTAAGTTTTTGACTCCGGGAGTTCCTCTGTTAATTTTAGGACATATTTTTGGATTTTTGTCAGCCGAAAATGAACAATTTTTGCTGGCAGTTTGGGCGGCTTTGTTTATCATCTTTGCTGTACGTAAGTTTTTTCAACCGATGCCGCAGGATATTGGGGATAAAAGCGTTTTTGAGTATCTGAAACACCAATAATTTGGGAATGGGGGATTGGGAAGGGGGCATGGGGCATTGGGAAATTCTATCACTTTCCCACTATTTCCCTCTTCCCCAGTCTCGCCGAATCTGCCTCCATACCTGAAAACATCTAGATCGAGTTAAAATGAGAATTCGTCTAATCCGTCGTCGAGAAATGTGGGTAATTACCAGGGAAGGTTGGGTAATTGCAAGCACGGGATTGATAATTTTAATGCTCTTAATTCTCACAAATATCCATCCGTTTTTGGCTGTAAATGCGCCGATTAAAGCAGATATATTGGTTGTCGAAGGCTGGTTGCCGGATTATGCGATCGAAAGTGCGATCGCCGAATTCAAAAAAGGCGAATACCGCCAATTAATTACCACAGGAGTTCCTTTAAGTAAAGGCTTCTATCTTGCTGAATATAAAAATTATGCCGAACTAACTGCCGCGACTTTTATTGCGCTAGGATTTGATACAAACCAAGTAGTAGCAGTACCAGCAGCGAGTGTTGTCAAACACCGCACTGCTGCTTCGGCGATCGCACTTCGCGATTGGCTGGCTGCTTCTGCCATAAAAGTTGAATCAATTAATCTTTATTCCTTTGGCCCTCACGCCCGCAGAAGTTGGATTGTTTTCAAAGAAGTCCTGAATCCTGACATTAAAGTCGGGATTATAGCTGCTGAATCGCAAGATTACAACCCACAAGAATGGTGGAAATCGAGCGAAGGTTTTCGGACTGTGATCGGAGAAATTATTGCTTATATTTACGCCCGTTTCGTTGATTGGAAAACCTAGCCAGTAATTGTCAACTTCCCTCTTAATTCTCTTCGCGTTATTAGCGCCTTCGCGGTTCGTAAAAAAATATATAACAGTTTTAAATCTGTGGAAATACAGGACACGGCAGTGCCATTTCTTTACCCGGACATCTGTGAAAATACAGGACACGGCAGTGCCATTTCCCTACCCAAGGAATACAGGACAGGGCCGTGCCGTTTCCCTACTATATTCATTCCACCCAAGATGATAAAATTATTCTCAGATAAGTTGAGGGTAACTCGTTGCTAGAAGAACGCGCTTACTGGTTGGCATGGTCGCAAATTAACGGTATCGGGCCGATTTTGTTGCAGAGATTGCACCAAAATTTCAAGAGTTTGGCAGAAGCTTGGATGGCAAAACCAGTAGATTTAATGCGAATCGAAGGGTTCGGCAAGCAGATAATTGAAACCATTGTGCAAGAACGAACCAAACTTAATCCTGAAGAAGTTCTCGAAAAACATCTTATAAAAAATCCCTGTTTTTGGACGCCCGCCGATCCAGATTATCCCCGCTTATTATTGGAAATTCCCAATCCGCCACCAGTGTTGTATTATCGTGGTAATGTCGATCGCAAAGAGAATCAAGGAATTACACCGACAGTGGCAATGGTTGGTACTCGCAGCCCTTCGGAATACGGCAGAAGGTGGACTCGCAAAATTAGTACGGCTTTGGCTAGAAGCGGTTTTACTGTGGTTTCGGGATTGGCGGCTGGTATTGATACAGAGGCTCATACAGGCTGTTTGGAGGCGGGAGGAAGGACTTTCGCAGTAGTGGGGACGGGAGTAGATATTGTATATCCTAAACAAAATGAGAGGTTGTGCGATCGCATTTTGCAGCAGGGATTGGTAATTAGTGAATATCCGGCGGGGACTCAACCGAATAGAACTAATTTTCCGCGCCGAAATCGCATAATTGCTGGCTTAAGCCGCGCTACAATTGTGATAGAAGCTCCGCACAAATCGGGTGCTTTAATTACTGCTTATCAAGCGAATGATTTTTGCCGGGATGTGTATGTTTTGACGGGCAGATTGGATGATGAGCGTTCCTTTGGATGTTTGGAGTTGCTGAGTAAAGGCGCTCATCCGATTCTACCTGGTAGCGATCGACTGTTAAGCGAAGACAGGTTGCTGGAAATGCTCGGAGCTATGCCAAAATTGGATAGAGCCGAGCAGTTGTCGCTATTTCCCCCAAATCCGACGGTTGAGAAGCAAGGGCCGCCGTTGGAGCCGGAATTGGCTAAGGTGTTAAGTGCGATCGTATCTGGGCCGATTTCTTTTGATACAATTGTGGAAGCAGCGGGATTAGAAGCGGGAAGAGTTTCTAGTATACTTTTGCAGTTGGAATTGTTGGGATTAGTTTCGCAGTTACCAGGAATGCGATATCAGCGGTGCTGATTTGTAAGTAATACGGTTTAGGGCATTGGTGTCAACTTAAGTCTAAAACCCTCTTTATCTCTCGTTTACCGCCGAGGCCAGATCCCCCTAAATCCCCCTTAATAAGGGGGACTTTGAGAAGATTCTTGTCCCCCCCTCCGGCGGGGGGCTAGGGGGGATCGAGCGAACTATTAGAACAATTGTTTGATCCGAAATCGCTCTTAAATCAATCCGAAATTAACGGCACTAATACTGCTAGCCGAAACACCACTGATAGAAGCTAAAATCTCCCCTGTTTGGGCCAACCGGATTAATGTTGCACCGCTATCTTGAGCAATCGCCAATTGCGAGAAACTCAACCCGTTACCCAATACTAACAAATCTTTACCGACTTCAAAATCAGTAATCGTATCAGTACCGGAATTGGTAGAGAGTAAGAACTTATCTACTCCCCTTCCTCCTATCAAACTATCAATTCCTAAACCGCCCGTGAGCAAATCATCTCCCTTACCTCCGTAGAGAATATCATTACCATCATCGCCATTCAAAATGTCAGCACCGCGATTGCCAAATAAAACATCATCACCGCTACTTCCCAGGATTGTATCGCTACCTTTGCCACCGAAAACCGAGTCATTTCCAATGCCGCCATCAAGGGAATCATTGCCCCTCATCCCCATCAACACATTATTCGCGCTGTCGCCAGTCAGGATATCGTCGCCATTTGTACCGAGAATTGCATTGGGGGAATTGCTGCCCAAATCAGCATCGCCGCTGACAACAGGAGTTGCAATCCCAGTCGGCAATACTACAGCTTCAATTCTGCTATCTAAAGCAGTACCAGTATTGTCCGCAACTAGCTGGGAAATTGGTTTATTTCCTGAACCAACTGATTTGAAGTCTTGAGTGGTTGGGCCCAAGGCTACTTGTTGGAGGCGGGCAAGTGATTCAGGAATTGATGTTGCTGTTGGGTTGGAGACAGCCGCATCAATGCGTTGATTGGCTGTTGCCATTACTGTCGCGGATTGCGATGTAATTTGGCTGAGTTGTTGACTGTTGAAACTGGGGTCTATTTGCTGGATTTTAGCGGCAGTTTGCTGAATGATTGGTTCTAAGACTGCGGCATTACTGAGGTTTAAGACTGTACCTGATTGAATTTGAGCCGTAATTGAACTGACAACAGCTTTGACAATATCGGTATTGACTGCACTGGAAGCACCGTCAATCAAAGCGCTGGTTTGAGTGATGAAGTTTTGGACTTTCACCATTGCGGATAAGACTTGAACTCCGCCCGGTATGTTGTTGTTGGTAGCTTCTATTGGATCGAAGCTAGTTAGGTCAACTTCAGCGGGGAGAGAAAGGGCTGCTTTGACTAAAGATTGGGCTTCTTCTGGTTCAATTCCTTTGTCGATTAAGTCGGCGACTAAGCTGGTTAGGAGGGTGACGACACTCGCATCTGGGGGTGCGGTGACTGGTGTTTCTAGGGGTAAGCCGGTGGCGGTGTCAATGCCTCCAATCGCAACTAGATTGCCTTCTGAGGGATCGATTTCTCCGTTTTTGTTGGTGTCTAATGTCTCGAAGGGGATGTTGAGATTGAATTTACCGGCGGAATCGGTTGTGGTGGATGGTTCGTTGGTGTCGAGGACGGCGTTTTTGTTGGCGTCTAGGAAGAGAGTTGCACCGGAGATATAACCGTCAATCACTACGCCGGTGCTGCTAAATTGCAGCAACATACCCTTACCCCCATATGGATCCATCGGGTCACCCGTATATGGACCCGTCTCGTCGTCGCTGACACTAAGACCCGCCCTGTCTGTTGCTGTTAACTTAATCCTGAGCTCCTGCGCTATGGGACTTGTGCCACTGAGTGTACGGGTAGCTGGATTGAAGGTGAGCCAACTTGGCAGGGGACTGCCGTCCATCAGAGTTGCTGTGTAGGTAAGCGTGTCACCTCGATCGGGGTCTGTGAACGTGTTCTGCGGAAATTGGTACTCGAATGTAAAGGGGTTATTGCTTACTATGGCTCCGTGATGCCAAGGGGTTGTAGTCGGGCCGTAATTGATGACAGGCGGGTTGTTGGGGTCGTTGTCCGCGATCGTCACAGTAGCAGTAGAGGGCTCGCCTACCTTTTGGGGGTAGGCAGTATTTTCTAAGGTGATAACTACTTTTTCGTCGCCTTCTACTAGGCTGTCATCGCCGACATTGACAACCATGTTGACGCTGCGTTTACCCGCTGGAATGGTGACAAAGTTGTAGTTGTTGGACAGGTTACTGGGTAACGGCTTAGGGGGCTCGGAATCTGAAACCAATTCATAATCTTGAGGGCCAAAAGGATATGAACCTGGTAGAGCAAGGTTGTTTTGATTACTATATGATCCATCTGACACATCGAACCCCTTGAACCTGTAGTAGACATCCAGCGGACCAGCTAGGCTGCCACCAGTACGAGTAATAGTGAATTTTCCGGGATTCGGGGTCGTGGGTTGATCCCAACGTGTTTCTGCCGCATTAGCATCCGTAGCGCTGATGGTGACGGTTGGTTGCAAATTGCGATTGTTGACTGTAAAAGGTTGTCCTTCGACAAACGGTGAACCCGCCCAAGCACTGTCGATCGCCTGTACACTCCAGTGATACTCCTTACCAGGAATTAAGTAATCTGGCTTTAGCAGCCAACTGCCACCCCAGTAGTCTGAGTTGATATTCCCCAACTGCACTACTTGCCGAGTTCCGTCATCAAGGGACATTGGACCAACTACATAGTTAATAATGTCAGCAGTCTCAAGGCCTTTGTTATTAACTTGAACTGTATCGACAGTCCAAACTCGCAGATTGTACCTTAAACCCTGATTTGGAGTTTGAGAGTCCATCGGGTTCCCCGATCCTCCGGCTGACTGCCACGTTAACTTGACTCCTTCGTTGGAATTGTTTGTGTCTGCATATAGAGCTTGAGGTGCAGAGGGTCGTGTGTTCGCTTTAGGGGTATTGTTGTGGTAAATTTTGACAAATTTGTCGGTGCCAGATGAATTATCTGTCGTGAATGCAATATCCAGTCTGCCGTCCTTGTCGTAGTCTCCCCAAGAAGCACCAGAGCTGAAATTCTTAGGCAGCCCTGCGTCATTGATGGGTTTAAAAGAGCCACCAAAGTCATCTTGTTGGTAAACTTTGGGGGAATCAGAATTAGCCGGTTGTGTTAGTAGGATATCCAGCTTGCCATTGTTGTCGTAATCCCCCCAAGCAGCAGTATTAGAACCAGGAACCCCTACAGCCGTTTCCTGAAAGGTATAACCAGTAGTAGCCGAGTTGTTGTAGCTCTGCTGAAGCAATCTTGTAGGACCAGATCGCCAATAATTACTTGGCCACTCGCGTGCAGCACCTGTAAGCAAGATATCCAGTCGTCCATCGTTGTCGGGGTCTCCCCAAGCGCCGTAAGTAATAGGTTCGCTGGCGTTTCGATTTTGTGGCAGTGCATTGCTCTCTTCGGTAAAGCCATTGCCAGTGTTGCGATACAATTTTGCGATGTAGATGTAATTTGAGCTGTTGCTGACGTTGGTTTTTGGAACGGTGTCGCCTGTCAGTAAAATATCGAGTTTGCCATCCTTGTTGTAGTCTCCCCAGGCGGCGTTGCCATTAACACCGGGCAAGTTAGCCCCAATCTCCTCCTCAAAGGTAATGCTGTAGTTCAAGATACTGCCGTCGTTAAAGCCAGTGGGGTCGTTGCGGAACACTTTGGCGATATAACCCGCACCCGTATCACCAGTGAGTACGAGATCCGGTCTACCATCGTTGTTGTAGTCTCCCCAAGCTCCGGAACCGTTCAAAATACCAGGTAGCTTTGCCCTGCTGTCTCGACTAAATCTAGGAAAGGCGAAGTTGTCTGGCAAAGGATATTGCAGAGTGTCAGCAGTTGTTTCGTCCGCCTTTTGGTTCCGGTATAGCTGGGTGATGGGGGTGTAGCGCGAACCAGTGGTGTAGATATCTTGTTGAGGGGTTTCAGTTGCGCCTGTGAGCAAGATATCGAGGTCACCATCCTTGTCGGGGTCTCCCCAGGTAGCAGAAGGCTGGGAAATATCTCCCTTCCCATTATTGTTCCGAACTATACCTCCGTAAACGGTAGGCAGCCCTATATCATTGGGTTGAAAGCTACCGTTTTTGTTGCTGTAGACTTTGGGCTTGTATGCTGTTACCTCAGAAGAAGTTAAGGGGTTTGGTGAACTCTGTTGTTCCATCACCAAAAGATCCAAATCGCCGTCATTGTCGAAGTCTCCCCAAGCATTAGGGCCGACAAAACCAGGTATCGTCAGATCGGCGAATTCGTTGGTGAATACTGGGTGGTCATCCGCTTCCCCCTCATGCCGAGCATTAGAGTCCGTTATTCCCAAGGGAGTTTCGTTAGAACTCGGTAATCCGATCGGGAATATGTTTGGGTTGCCTGTTCCTGTAGTGACTGGTGTTGGTGTCGGTGTGGGCGTACCAATTGTTGGCGTCGGAGTTGGTGTCGGTGTGGGCGTACCAATTGTTGGCGTCGGAGTTGGTGTCGGTGTGGGCGTACCAATTGTTGGCGTCGG
>NZ_JAUBOY010000106.1:2500-5203 GCF_036700465.1 Microcoleus sp. T3_A4
ATCGGTCACACAGTAGTATTTAGCCTTACGAGATGGTCCTCGCTGATTCACACGGGATTTCACGGGCCCCGTGCTACTCGGGATACAGTCACGCTCTTTTCTACTTTCGACTACAGGACTTTCACCTTCTCTGGTGCAGCTTTCAACTGCTTTGTCTAGCTTGAAGATACGTTAATTGACTGTCCCACGACCCCAGAAGTAAAAACCTCTGGTTTAGGCTGTTTCCCGTTCGCTCACCACTACTTGGGAAATCGCTATTGCTTTCTCTTCCTCCAGCTACTAAGATGTTTCAATTCGCTGGGTTCGCCGCTATCAGTCTATGTATTCAACTGATGCTTACTGGGTTGCCCCATTCGGACATCTCCGGATCAATGCTTGCTTCCAGCTCCCCGGAGCTTATCGTCGGTCGCCACGTCCTTCTTCGCCTCTGTGTGCCTAGGTATCCACCGTTAGCCCTTTGTAACTTGACCACTTGATTTTTTCATGGTGGTCGCTTGTCAGATGCTCCAATTGCTCGGATGACTGACACGCTTTGATGACTTAATTTCTATGCAGTTTTCAAGGTTCTGACTAGAGTTCTAGACTCCAGCATTCCGACTTTCACTCTCGATAGTCTAGGTGCTGATTTCTATGCTTTTGTAGTTGGTTACAGTTAGTGAGAGTGGAGGTAAGCGGACTCGAACCGCTGACTTCCTGCGTGCAAGGCAGGCGCTCTACCAACTGAGCTATACCCCCACTAAGCAAGTTCTGATTTGGATTTTATGAGTCCTGAATTAATCATTGATTATCCACTACTCATTACTGACAATTCATCACTTTTTTTCCAGGTGGGCCATCCTGGATTTGAACCAGGGACCTCACCCTTATCAGGGGTGCGCTCTAACCAACTGAGCTAATAGCCCGCGATTTCCGAACCAGTTAATAGTTTGAAAGCTTTGACATCTATTCCTCGAACGACCAGGGATGACTGACAACGACCTATTGTTTAGGTTCGGTCGACTATCAGATGGTCTCCCTAAAAGGAGGTGATCCAGCCACACCTTCCGGTACGGCTACCTTGTTACGACTTCACCCCAGTCATCAGCCCTGCCTTCGGCATCCTCCTCCTCGAAAGGTTAGAGTAATGACTTCGGGCGTGGCCAACTTCCATGGTGTGACGGGCGGTGTGTACAAGGCCCGGGAACGGATTCACCGCAGTATGCTGACCTGCGATTACTAGCGATTCCGCCTTCATGCAGGCGAGTTGCAGCCTGCAATCTGAACTGAGGCAGGGTTTACGGGATTAGCTCGCCCTCGCGGGTTGGCTGCCCTCTGTCCCTACCATTGTAGTACGTGTGTAGCCCAGGACGTAAGGGGCATGCTGACTTGACGTCATCCCCACCTTCCTCCGGTTTGTCACCGGCAGTCTGTTTAGAGTGCCCAACTTAATGATGGCAACTAAACACGAGGGTTGCGCTCGTTGCGGGACTTAACCCAACATCTCACGACACGAGCTGACGACAGCCATGCACCACCTGTGTTCGCGCTCCCGAAGGCACTCTTCTGTTTCCAAAAGATTCGCGACATGTCAAGTCCTGGTAAGGTTCTTCGCGTTGCATCGAATTAAACCACATACTCCACCGCTTGTGCGGGCCCCCGTCAATTCCTTTGAGTTTCACACTTGCGTGCGTACTCCCCAGGCGGGATACTTAACGCGTTAGCTACGGCACTGTCCGGGTCGATACAGACAACACCTAGTATCCATCGTTTACGGCTAGGACTACTGGGGTATCTAATCCCATTCGCTCCCCTAGCTTTCGTCCCTGAGTGTCAGTTATGGTCCAGCAGAGCGCCTTCGCCACCGATGTTCTTCCTGATCTCTACGCATTTCACCGCTACACCAGGAATTCCCTCTGCCCCTACCATACTCTAGCTGTTCAGTTTCCACTGCCTTTCCGAAGTTAAGCCCCGGTCTTTGACAGCAGACTTGAACTGCCACCTGCGGACGCTTTACGCCCAATCATTCCGGATAACGCTTGCATCCTCCGTCTTACCGCGGCTGCTGGCACGGAGTTAGCCGATGCTGATTCCTCTGGTACCGTCAGGTTGCTTTCACAACTTTCTTCCCAGAGAAAAGGGGTTTACAACCCAAGAGCCTTCTTCCCCCACGCGGTCTTGCTCCGTCAGGCTTTCGCCCATTGCGGAAAATTCCCCACTGCTGCCTCCCGTAGGAGTCTGGGCCGTGTCTCAGTCCCAGTGTGGCTGATCGTCCTCTCAGACCAGCTACCGATCGTCGCCTTGGTGGGCCTTTACCCCCCCAACTAGCTAATCGGACGCGAGCTCATCTTCAGGCTATAAATATTTTCCCTTTCGGTACATCGGGGCTTAGCAGTCGTTTCCAACTGTTGTCTCCGTCCTGAAGGCAGATTCTCACGCGTTACTCACCCGTCCGCCACTAAGTATTTCTACTCCGTTCGACTTGCATGTGTTAAGCAGACCGCCAGCGTTCATCCTGAGCCAGGATCAAACTCTCCGTGTTGTTGAGTTCTTTTGGCTATAGTCAAGTTCTTTCTACTCAGCACCAAGGCTGGTTTTTTTCCCTTGACTTTTTTCTCGTTGTTTGCGATATTAAATATCAGCTCTCGCTTTTACTCTCTATCTTGATTTTTTTGACGAGGTTAATAGTGCTTTAAGCTTTCAAACTATTCTTTTTTCTAGGTTCAG
>NZ_JAUBOY010000051.1:0-22181 GCF_036700465.1 Microcoleus sp. T3_A4
TAAATCACCCTAACCTTCCTTCAGTCTTGTCTTATGGTACTCTGGCTGCTTAAAAACTGTCCGGAGTATTGTTATATTGAACCCAGCGAAATTGAGGAAACAGGAGAATATGACCTAGAAGCCCTATTTCTTCGTCTAGGCTATGCGATCAAAAAAATTGGCGCTAAACGGGTACTTTTAGACACGATAGAAGTCTTGTTTGCTGGTTTAGCCAATGCCAACATTGTCCGAGCCGAGATACGCCGTTTATTTCATTGGTTAAAAGACCAAGGTGTGACAGCCGTGATCACAGGGGAGCGAGGAGATCGCACCTTAACCCGTCAAGGTTTAGAAGAATATGTTTCGGATTGTGTGATCAAATTAGAGCAAAAAACCTTTCAAGAAATCGCCACCAGAACCCTTCAAATTGTCAAATATCGTGGCTCTCGCCATAGTAACAATGAGTATCCTTTTTTAATTGAACAAACTGGCATTTCGGTCTTACCCATTACTTCCTTAAAGTTAGATCATGCGGTTTCTAATGAGCGAATCTCAACGGGCATTTCCCAGCTTGATGAAATGTTTGGCGGGCAGGGCTACTATCGGGGTAGCAGTATTCTTGTCACAGGCAGGGCAGGAACGGGAAAAACAACGCTGGCCGCTCATTTTGCCCAAGCAACCTGCCTGAGAGGCGAACGGTGTTTATATCTCGCCACCGAAGAATCCCCCCAACAAATTCTCCGCAATTTAAAGTCGATTGGTCTGGACTTAGCCCCCTATGTAGAGCAGGGATTATTGCAATTTGATGCGGTACGTCCCACTAACTACAATTTAGAAATGCGTTTGTTTAAAATCCATCGTTGGGTAAAAGAATTTCAACCAAGCACGATTATCGTCGATCCGATGAGTAATCTCATTTTGAGTGGAAGCTTTATGCAAACAAAAAGCTTTTTTATGCGTTTGATTGACTATTTAAAGAGCCAACAAATCACCGTTTTTTTGACAGATTTAACGCCCGGTGATACTGACAATGACCACGAACAGACAGAAATGGGTGTTTCCTCTCTGATGGATACTTGGTTAGAACTCCAAACGATCAAGGTGAATGGGGAGCGCAATCGGATTCTCTATGCCCTCAAATCTCGCGGCATGATGCACTCAAATCAAGTACGGGAATTTATCGTCACCAATGAAGGTGTAAAGTTGGTCGAGGTTTACTTGGGAGATGGCAAGGTATTAACAGGAACGGAAAGACTCAATCAAGAACTAAAGGAAAAATCTGCCTATCAAAAACGCCGACAGAATTTTGAACAAAAAAAACGTGAGTATGAACAAGAGAAAAAAATCGTACAAGCTCAGATAAATGCTCTACAAATGCAATTGCTCAATCGAGATGCGGAGTTAGATTTGCTGCTTGAAGAACAACAAGAGGAAGAAAAAGCGCTGCTGGAGAATCGAACCTTTATGGGAAGATTACGTCATCTTAATCCCTAAAACCTGTCTCTAAGGATAAAAAAAATGACAGATAATTTAACAGATAATTTCTCACAGCCCACTAACACAAAAGAGTCACATCTTTGGCAAATGCGGTTATATGTGGCGGGACATACACCTAAATCTCTGGTTGCTTTTGCCAATTTGAAGAAGATATGTGAGGAATATCTTCACGGTCAATATACCATTGAAATTATTGACTTAAGTCAACAACCGCAGCTAGCCATAGAAGATAGCATCGTTGCTCTACCGACTCTCGTTAGAAAATTGCCAGAACCGATTAAAAAGATTATTGGTGATTTATCAAATACTGAAAAAGTTCTGGTAGGACTGCAAATTCTTCGTGTCGATGAACAATAACTCAAGATAGAGGTACTAAAAATGATTGACTCCGAAGATGTTAAAGAAACAACCACAGAACTTTTTGAACACTCCCTGTCCCAATCAAAGGAAGAGTATTATACCCTACGTCTTTATGTTTCAGGTACAACGCTCCAATCGGTGACGGCGTTGCAAAACATCAAAAAGATTTGTGAGGAACATCTCCAAGGGCGTTATGAGTTAGAAGTTATTGATATTTATCAACAGACAGAATCTGTTATTGCGGAGAACATTGTGGCTGTTCCCACCTTGATAAAAAAGTTACCTCTGCCCTTACAAAAGATGATTGGCAATTTATCGAATACAGAAAAAGTCTTACTTGGTCTTAATCTCGTGCCTAAAAAAAATATAATTGGAGAGGAAAGAAATGAAGGATTCTCTGAGCCCTCTTGAAAAAATGAGCCAAGAAGTCGAAACCCTAAATCGGGAATTGGCAGAGGTGCAGGAACGCCTAAATGTAGCGGAAGAAACGTTGCAGGCGATTCGTTCTGGGGAAGTTGATGCTGTTGTTGTTTCTACGCAGCGAGGAGAGCGAGTTTTTACGATTCAGGGGGCAGATTATGTTTATCAGTGTTTAGTGGAACAAATGGGCGAAGGAGCGGCTACCGTATCTTCTGAAGGTTTAATTTTGTACTGTAATAAGCGACTCGCAGAACTCTTAAATTGTCCTTTAACAAATCTGATCGGCTCTCAATTAGAAACTTTTATTGCGCCCCAGGATAAAAAAGCATTTTTACTACTTTTGCAGCAGGTTCAGACTGAAAAAAATCTGACTAGAGAATTATTGTTGATCACAGCAACGGGAAATAAGGAAGTACCTGTTAAATTATCGTTTAAACAACTTCAGATAGATGAGATTTTAGTTAATAGTATTATTGTTACTGATATTACAGAATCTAAAATAAAAGAATCTGCGAAACTCACTCACATTCTCAACAGCGCGATCGCCGTTATTAAAAATTTTCGTCTTTTGACTGATGGTACTTTAGAGATCGATTCTTGGATAGGCGGAACTCAACAGATTTTGGGCTATAGCTTAGAAGCAGTGCAAGCAGATTCTGCCTTATTCATAGCGAATATATTGCCCGAAGATCGAGAAAAAACGCTCGCTTCATTTATCGAATATATTCAAGCGGGGCGCTCTGGTGTGATCGAATATCGGTTTTTGCATGGCGATCGCACGATTCGATGGCTTGCCTCAAACTATGTTGCTGAATGGGATCAAGCACAAGATTGTTGGGTGGGCATAGAAATTATTACGGATATTACCGAACGTAAAGAAACAGAGCAAAAAATTGCGGAACAAGCAGCCTTAATTGATCTTGCTAGTGATGCCATTTTTGTAAAGGATTTAGACGATCATATTTTATTTTGGAATAAAGGAGCTGAACGTTTATATGGTTGGGCAGAAGCCGAAGTTATAGGGCAGAAAACTCAAACCTTATTTAATCAACAGTGTAAAGTAACTGAGCCGATCCAAATCACTACCCAGCAAGGCAGTTGGCAGGGGGAAATAGATCAACTTACTAAAACAGGTAAGAATATAATCGTAGAAAGTCGTAAAACACTGATCAATAATCACTTTTCAAAATCCAAATCTATCCTCGTTGTTAATAGTGATATCACTGAAAAAAAACAACTTGAAAAACAGTTTTATCATGCCCAGCGATTAGAGAGTTTAGGAACGTTAGCAAGTGGAATTGCACATGATTTAAATAACATTCTCACCCCGATTCTGGGAGCTAGTCAACTGCTTCCTCTCAAAATTACCAATATAAATGAACCGACACAAAGACTGTTAAGACTCCTTTCGGGTAGTGCTGAACGTGGGGCTGATTTGGTCAAGCAAATTCTTCTTTTTAGTCGAGCAACGGATGGTGAATATGTAATATTACAACTAGGCGATTTGCTCCTAGAAGTGATCGGTGTTGTTCAACAAACATTTCCCAAATCAATAACTATTTCGACTAAAATTCCCGCAATGGAACTATGGACAATATCGGGTGATCCTACCCAGATACACCAAGTATTTATGAATCTGATGATTAACGCTAAGGATGCCATGTCATCAGGAGGAAGTTTGACCATCTCTGCCGAAAATCGCTCATTGGATGAAGATGATGCCCTGATGAATTTGGAAGCAAAAGCAGGCTTTTATGTGGCGGTGAGGGTGGCTGATACAGGAATTGGTATGCCGCCAGAATTGTTAAACCGAATTTTTGACCCCTTTTTCACTACCAAGGAAGTTGGCAAAGGAACAGGGCTAGGATTATCAACAGTAATGGGGATTGTCAAAAATCATGGCGGTTTTGTTAAGGTTTATAGCGAGTTGGGTAAGGGTACGGAATTTGAGGTTTTATTACCAGCTATAGAGGGAGAAGTCAGCCTCAAAACCGTAGAAAAAGCAATGCATAGAGGTAACGGCGAGTTGATTTTAATTGTTGATGATGAAGCCTCTATTCGAGAGATCACACAGACTTCTCTAGAAAACTATAACTACAGAACAATACTCGCTAGTGATGGGCTTGAAGCCATCGCTGTCTATAGGGAAAATCAACAGGAAATTAGTGTGGTTTTAATGGATATGATGATGCCTAACCTAGATGGTGTTTCCGCAATGCGCGCGTTGCAAGAAATTAATCCTGGGGTGAAGATAATTGCGACTAGCGGACTCCTTGCTAACAGAAAGCTGGCATTAGAGGCTAATGTCAAAACATTTTTGTTAAAACCTTACACGATCGCACAGTTATTACAAATGTTAACGGAGATACTGCCGCTAGACGAGAATAAAGCAAATCGCATCCCGCCCCTTACCTCTCAAGAGTCTTCTTCACTGCCGAGGGTTAAATTGTCGAGAGATGATTTAGCAATGATGCCCGCCGAATGGTTACAGCAAATGTATGATGCGGCGTACTATTGTGATGGGGATCTCCTGGTGCAATTAATTGAACAAATACCTAGTTCTCAAGTGGCGATCGCCAATGCCCTCAAAGATTTAACGCTGAGTTTTAAAATGGATATCATTATGGAATTAACGGATTTATCTAAATTAGGAGTTACGAAAGATCCCCAGGAAGAGAAAGATATTGAAGTTGCTGAATAAAAAGTATTTCAACCATTGGCATCCGTAGAGGCGATCGATTGACCATAATATCCCGGCCGGGGCGGGTTTTTGAGATTGTCAATTATTGGTAGATATGGTTGGTGAACCCGCCCCTAACTGATTTCGGGCGAAGCGAAGCGGAGGGAATCGAGGGGACATGGTATTAGGGGTAAGACAATTTGGACGATCGACCTTTGTGTCTAAATTAGTCGATCGCCCAGACTCAAATTCCCTCAATCAAACTATTTTCTCGCTAGAAAGTTCCCCACTAGCAGGAGGCTCTACCGTATCGCCAAAGGCAACCCGCAGAAAAGGCGGAGCCAAAAAAGTCGTCAGAATCACCATGATAATAATCGAGACTTCTAACGGTTTATCCAAAACCCCACTCGCCGAACCGATGCCGGCAAACACTAACCCGACTTCGCCCCGAGGAATCATCCCCACTCCGATCGCCAATCGATTGATTCCAGGCTGACCAAACACCACCCAACCAGTCACCAACTTGCCCGCAATCGCCACCGCAATCAAAAATACCGCAATCAAAAGCCCCGCCCGATTATCCGGCACTGTTGGGTTCAAAACTCCCAAATCCGCCCGAGCCCCCACCGTCACAAAAAAGATGGGTACAAATAAATCGGCGATGGGTTTCACCAATTCATCCAACTCGTTGCGGGCATCGCTTTCATCCAAAACCAAGCCCGCAGCAAAGGCACCCAAAATCGCTTCGAGATGAATTGCATTGCCCAGAAAAGCCATGAAGTAAGCAAAAATAAATGCCGGGATGAGAATATTGCCGCGAGTTTTGAGTTGACCCACCACCGCCGAGAAGGTTTTGTCGAAGATGCCCCCCAACAGAATCGAACCTAGCAGAAACGCAGTTGCACTAACAATCAAATAGATGACATTAACAACATCAATCTCACCGGTTTTCGCTAAACTGGCGACAACAGCCAGGACAATAATTCCTAGCACATCATCAATCACCGCCGCACCGACAATAATTTGACCTTCTTTAGAGCTCAGTTGTCCTAAATCAGACAACACTTTGGAGGTAATTCCGATGCTGGTTGCCGTCAAAGCAGCCCCTGCAAAAATCGCCGGAATCGCCGCCGTGTGGAAAATTATCATCAAGCCCGCAGTACCAGCGGCAAAGGGAACTGCCACACCTACGCAAGCGACAACGGTGGCTTGAATTCCCACTGCTTTCAGTTGTTTGAGATCCGACTCTAAGCCAATTTCAAACAGCAGAATAATCACGCCTAATTCAGCTAGCACTGCAATGACTTCACTCTGCGATTCAAACACACTGGTAAGCGCGGCAGGAGACAGATGATTAATCGATTGCAGAACTGTCATAATCCCTGAGTTGGATGCTGACAGCCCGCTTCCGGGAAAAACGACTAGGTGTAAAGCAGATACGCCAACAATTACCCCTGCTACAAGTTCACCCAAAACCGGCGGAAAATCAAACTTGAGAGCCACTTCTGCGCCGATTTTACTGGCGATATAAATCACTACCAAAGTGAGCAAAACTCCGCTGAGGACGAGCGGCGAATTTTCGGCCTCGACTGTTGCTAACAAAGGTATGGGAGCAACTAGGGATGCCATCCCAGAACTTAAAGCTGTAATTGTATGGTTCAAAAACATGGTTACGATGATGGTAAGAAAAACGATTCTACGGTGACTGTTGACTGTTGACTCTTGATTGTTGACTGTTGATTGTGAGTCGGAAATTGATAACTGTTACATATTGGGTAGCCAGTTAACTCGACATGACTATCAAGCAAAACTTGAAGAACCCAAATCTGGCGGTACATCCTGCCACCGCCCTTGTCCGACTGCTTGAATTGCTTCTTTTAGCAAGATATCGCCGGTATAAATTGCCCTACCGACGATCGCACTTTTGACACCAATTGGTTCCAAAGCCAGCAAACTCAACAAATCTGCGATCGAACTAACGCCACCGGAGGCAATCACCGGAATCGAAATAGCGTTAGCAATTTCGCGCAAAGATTCCAAATTCGGCCCTTCCATAGTACCGTCGCGGTGAATGTCGGTGTAAATAATTTCAGCGGCCCCTAACTCTGCCATTTTTTGCGCCAATTCTGTTGCTAAAACTTCCGAAGTTTCTAGCCAGCCTCTAGTCGCAACTTTACCATTTCTGGCATCGATGCCGACCAGAATTCGATCAGGAAATTCGGCGCACAATTCGCCGACTAATTGCGGTTGTTCGACGGCGACAGTGCCGAGAATGACGCGCCGGACGCCTAAATTGAGGATAGCAGCAACAGAAGCGCGATCGCGCATTCCCCCACCTACTTGACAGGGAACGTCTACTGATCGGACGATCGCTTCTATGGCTGCTTGGTTGACTGGATGACCTGCTTTGGCGCCGTCGAGGTCTACTAAATGCAGCATGGTTGCGCCTTCATTTACCCACTGTCTGGCGACTGCGACTGGGTTGTCGTTAAAAGTTTGAGACTTCGCGTAGTCTCCCTGATACAATCTGACGCATTTTCCATCCAATAGGTCGATCGCTGGAATTACATTCATAATTTTTCCTCAAATTGCTAATTATACCAGTTAAAAAAAAGAATGCAACTTTATGCCCGTACTCCCAACCCATACATAATCATTCATTCCGAATTCTAAAATCTAAAATCTAAAATCGTATTACCCATTACCATTTTTTTTTGACATTCGCAACCGCTATTTAAATGAAACATAATCGCCGAAGAAAGCGTAGACCATAAAGGAGTATTGACATCAGCTTTTTGCAAAGCTTCGGCCGTCCAGTCGTTGCAAGTTCTTAAAATATAGTAACTGCCTTTTGCTTCATAAAAACTGTCGTTGTTACCGTAGCCGTAGCTAATTTTCATTAGCCTACTTGCTGCGTCTAATTGGAATGAATTTTTAATAAAATTTACCAGCCTCAGATAATTTGCTGCACTAATTTTCACACATTTGGTTTCTATATTTCGGGGGAGAACCCGATAACCTTGAACGTGTACCGTAGAGGGAGTAGGGAGAAATAGCGCCTTGAAAGCTGTAACTGGGTTGATACTTCCTGATGTGGGAGTTTCCAACATAAAAGCTCGATCTCCCCAGCCAAAAGACAAATATTTATAATCAGAAGTGGCATCTCGCCCTATTTGTGTTAGGGGTAAAAATTGATTCCAGTCAAAATATTCATTTTTAACTGGAACAATGATTTCGGTGTGGATGCCTTCGTTAGAAATGTATAGAGAGAGAGTGCAATCTGCTTGCGAGTAATTTCCCCACTTTCTGGGAGTGAGATAGCCAATTGTTAGGCAAGTGGTCAAAGATAAGATGACAATTCCTAAGCGCTGTATGCTTTTTCTCATTTTAACCGTGGGTTTCAAATTCGGCCTTCGGATGGCGGGCGCTGCATCTTTGTGGGAAAGAATTCTTGCAGGGCATAATTGCGCTGTTCGGGGGTTTCGTTAGCCCAATTAGACAAACTTTCGTAGAAAAAGAACGACACGCCAGCGAAATCTCTTTTTCGCACTTCTTGCACTTGTTCTTGAATTTGTTTTAGGGGCACAGAATTATTTTTAAGACCAGTTAAAATACCGATCGCAGTTGGAATGTTAAGTTTAGCCAATTTAACTTCTTCCCGTTCCAGTTCTGCACTAAAACGCTTGATATCGCTGCGATAAACCTGCAACACAATTTCTTGGATGTAGCCGCGTCTTTCCCAGGTAAACCAGTCCTGCAAGTGGGCGGGTAAAGAAAAGTGAAAAGGGTTCGGAGATAAGCTGACAATACATTTTTCTTTGCGGGATTTGATGGCGCGGGAAACTCGGCCCACGAAGTCGTTGATTTTGTCAGCGCGCCAGCGCACCCAGAAGGTTTCGCGGGGGTCGTCGGAGGGAGGGCTTTTGATTTGTTGCTGATACATTGACACTGTTAACGGCTCGTAGCCAAATTCTACGGGCAAGCCGAAATGGTCGTCAAATTGAATACCATCTATATCATAATTAGCGACAATTTCTAGGATTAAATCTGAGATAAATTGCTGGACTTCGGGATGAAAGGGATTCAGCCAAACTCGATCGTGTTGGCCTTCTTTCCAAATAGTTGAACCGTCGCGCCGCTGCGCCAGCCACTCTGGGTGAAGTGTGGCTAATTCCGATTCGGCGGGAGCCATGAAACCAAACTCAAACCAGGGGATTACTGCTATACCTTTTTGGTGGGATTGTGCTATAATTTCTTTGAGGATGTCTCGGTCTTTCAATCCGGGCGAGGGGTCGATCGACTGTCCGAATACTCGTTGGGCTGCAGCACTCGGATAAAGCGTATAGCCTCCTTGCCAAACCGTGGGATAGATGGTATTAAAATTGAGTCGATCGAGTCGATTTACAGCGTCAATGATGTTGTTGCGGGAGAACATAACCTCGCTGTCAATGTTCGTCAGCCAGACGCCGCGCACTTCGGTTGTTGGGGTGGTGGGCGGGGTTTGAGCCAAGAGACGGGGGGATAAAATCGCGGAGGAGGTAAGGGCGATCGTAAAAACAACTATTAAACCCAGTATCCGCTGCCATTTGTGCAATTTAATCATCAATTTGTCGCAAATAGGATTATTTTTAGACTGATATTTTACCGTATAATTAGCTTGTTAGGGTGCGTCAGCGAGGGTTATTTTATTAAAAATCACTCGAACATTTCCTGACGCACCTACTATTTTTGATATTATTGGGGGTCAACGATGGTACCCATAAATAATATTGTTCCTGTAGTATCGTCTCGAATAGCACAAAAGAATGGACGGTTTACATTCATTTCAAAAGCCGGCCTAGATCTCGTCATCTCAATTACAGTCACGGCTGCTGCTTCTGTACCTTCTTCGTTAACTTCGACAAATGTTTTGTGTTTTACCGATTCTACTGCTACTGGGCTATCAGTCATCGGGGAAAAGTCGGTTTTCAATCCACCGAAAATTTCTGCTATTCCCAAAGCTATAAGTGTGTCGTTCAGTTTAACTTCATACTCTATTTTGAAGCGCGGTATTTCAATCATTCCACTTTTAGCTCTAAATTCTTGCATCCATTTATTCCAGTTTTCGGGTGTTAATTGCTGCGAGAAAGTTGCCAAATTGGTATTGGAGTTTGGCAAGAAAATATACATACTCAGAGCGCCTTTTTTGCCGTAAGGTAAACTGACTGCTTGAAAAGTTTCTGTTTCGTAGCACCGATAAGAGCCCATCTGGGACATCATTGGATGCTGTTTGGAACTGCTGTCTGTTAAATAAAAAGTTTTGTTGGCAGTTTTAGATTGATCAAATGGCGTTTCCCAGTTTCCTTTGAAATAGATGGCATTAATCAAAAATAAAAGTGTAGTAGGGTTGATTTTAGTGACTATTTTATCAATTTTTCCGTGAGTTTTTTCGCTCACCCAGTTGTTAATGAGGCTGAGAGCTTCTTGCGGACTATCAAAGTCTATGTCGGCAATATTGGCTTGGTAGTATTGTTGATTTATTTGCAAAAATTCGGGTTTTAATGAGAAGCCTTGTCTGACCAAAAGCGCGTTGGCAATTGATACTTGAACCTTGGGGTCATCTTTTTGCAAACTCTTTTGCAAATTGTGATTGGCTGCGTTGATTGCTTTTAAACTCATTTTCGTTAATTCGAGAGCTTTTGTCATTTCTTGTTTGGTTTCTCCGCTGACTCCGTTGTATGTCATTGACAGTGCGAGGGCGACAGAAGTAGGGGAAATAAAAATATTTTTATTCGGCTGTTGTTTGCTGAGGGTGTTGAACAAGTTAAAACCAAATTTGGTATTAGCTGCAACAAGTCTGGCGTCTACATTTATCTGATTGTTAGGGGGTGTCATGGCTAGAGCTTCTGAGTGATTGGGATTTGCGAGGTTGATTGCGTTAATTTTTAGTGGCGGGGCTAATTATGTGATTCAACCGGACATGATATCCTATTCTCTTGGTTAATTTTTTAAGAATAACCTTGCAGGTTCATGACTTTTCGATAGTGGGCTTCTATTTCACTGACTGTTTGAGATTGACGCTTGCTCGTCCACTCGCTGCGATCGAATAATTCCCGCCTCAAAGCATCAACATCGATCGTTTTCACCTTACCTTCGGCGACAATTTGCTTGCCGTTTACCCAAACGCTGTCTACCGCATTAGTCGGGCGTCCCCATATTAGTAACCCAATCGGATCGGTGCGCGGCAGCAAGGATAAACTGGTTAAATCATACAGCACAAAATCTGCTTTTTTTCCGACTGTCAGCGAACCCATTTCATCGGCGAGATTCAAGCCTTTTGCTCCTCCCAGGGATGCCATTTCTACAGACTGGCGCGGTGTAATCCATTGGCGGTAATCTAAATCCGTGATATTGTGCAAAATTGAACCAATTTTAATCGCTTCCAGCAAATCTTGAGAGTCATTGCTAGCAGCGCCATCGCAGCCAAAAGATACGTTGACTCCCGCCTGACGGTATTTCAAAATCGGCGCAATCCCGCTTCCTAGCCGCAAGTTGCTGAGGGGATTGTGTACAACAGTCGCTCCAGTTTCTGCCATAATCGCAATGTCGGAATCGTCCAGCCAAACGCAGTGGGCTAAGGAAGTTCGTGGACTCAAATAACCAATTCTTTGCAGGTGTTCGACAGCGCTACAGCCGTATTTTTCGTGAGCTAACTGTTTTTGAGCGGGGGTTTCCAAGAGGTGGGCGTGACGGCAAAGGTTGTAGCGATCGCTCAATTCGATGCAGCCTTCAAACAAAGCATCGGAACACAGTTGAATTCCCGTCGGCGCCAACAACATATTAACACCTTTTTCGGGATTGTGAAACTGTTTTATGGCTGTTTCCATTAATTCCAAAGTTGCCTTAGTCGATCGAATGTAAGCCGCGTGTTCGATGCCGCTATCGCCAGAAGGCATTCCCGCTGTCAGGGATTCATCTTGAATTAACGGCCCGATAAAAGCGCGGATGCCGATTTCTTGATAAGCGCGAACTGCTGCGGCGATTGTTTCTAATTCTTGCCCCGGAATCAAAACTAAATGATCGACTACGCTTGTACCGCCCGACAGCAATGTTTCTACCGCAGTTCCCAAGGCACTCAAATAAACTTGTTCGGAATCGAGAGGTGTAAAATCGTACAATTCGGCAATCCACAACTCCAGCGGTAAAGGGGGAATGATGCCTCGTTGCCACATTTCTGAAGAGTGAGTGTGCGCGTTGACAAAACCTGGCAGCAGCAGCTTATTTTTGCCATCGATAACTGTTCCCGCAGGCTCTAAATTGGGCGCGATCGCACTTATGCAATTATGCACCACTTGCACATCTGCAGTTTCATAACCACTATCAACCGGAATTAAAGCATTTTGAATTGTAAAGCTCATAGATTTACCCTTTTGGTAAATTTATATTAATTTTTATTGTATGATTCCACGGCGCTAACATTGGCGGTCGCCTGTAATAAAGTTAATAAATCATAAAAACTCTCAAATAGTTGCCGCTGATACTTAATTATAACCAAGATTTAAGATATGACAAGTTAGTGACAATCAAATAGTTATAAGATTGAAATTGTTTTTGAGTCAAAATCAATATGAATCCTGATTCTCTCCGCACCTTGGGCGTACCGCCGAATGCTTGGAAAGTTGATGCCAAAATTGCCGATATCACCCGATCGCCGATCGCGCCTCAACCTGTTACCCTGGAAACAGAAACTAAAACCCTGCGTTTGGACTTAGCAAAAGCAGCAATGTTGGTGATAGATATGCAAAACGATTTCTGTCATCCCGACGGTTGGCTAGCACATATTGGCGTAGATGTAACGCCTGCAAGAACTCCAATTAATCCTTTAACAAATTTACTGCCAAAATTGCGATCGCACGCAGTACCAATTATTTGGATAAACTGGGGAAACCGCCCCGATTTACTCAATATTAGTGCAGCTTCCCGTCACGTTTACAATCCCACAGGCGACGGCGTAGGTTTGGGAGATCCGCTGCCAAAAAACAACGCACCTGTACTGATGGCAGGGAGTTGGGCGGCGCAGGTTGTCGATGAATTAAAACCAAAACCGGAGGATATTTGTGTTGATAAATATCGAATGAGCGGCTTTTGGGATACTCCTTTAGATAGTATCTTGCGGAACCTCGGCAGAACTACACTTTTCTTCGGAGGAGTAAACGCCGATCAGTGCGTCATGGCTACGCTGCAAGATGCTAATTTCCTCGGTTACGACTGTATTTTAGTCAAAGATTGTACAGCGACGACATCTCCGGAGTATTGCTGGCAAGCTACTCTTTATAACGTTAAACAATGTTTTGGTTTTTTGTCGGATTCTCAGGCTATGTTAGAAGCAATTAAATAGCAGTCATCAGGGGAGTATCCCTCTGGAGTATAAAAAGCGTTTTTTAGGAGTGCGAGAGTCTCGCACAGCAAAGCCTATATCTCGCTTCCTGCTCTGACAGCGAACTCTCCTGTGAAATCAATAAACTTTGGAGGTTGAGCGGCGGACTAATGACTCTGGATTCTCACTAATGACAGCAGAAACATAACCACTGACAACTAACAATAAAAAAATGACAAACCAGTGCGTGATTCCTATTATAAAGTCTCCGAAAGACTACCAAGCATTTCGCATCAGTCCGGGCGATACTAATAGATTAGCTATCGTCTTCGATCCGGTAATAGCGAATGTTTCATTAACAGTTTGCGTGGAGATTTTCGATGTGGGGGGCAAAACTCCTCCCAACCGCCATCAATTCGCAGTAGAAATGTTTTTTGTACTCAAAGGAAAAGGGCAAGCAACCTGCGACGGCAAAACAATTAGTATTCAACCTGGAGATAGTTTGTTAGTGCCTCCAACAGGCACTCACGTAATTGAGAATACGGGCAGTGAACGTTTGTACACTTTGTGCATCATGGTGCCGAATGAGGATTTTGTGGAACTAATTCGCAGCGGCACACCAGTCGAACTCGATGAGGAGGATATGAGAGTTCTGGGGCGATCGGATGTACTCGTACCGTGCTAGGTTTGTAGTAAGAACTTGATTCCTAGGTTTGTAGTAAGGACTGGATTCTTTAGAAAAACCACTAAAGCCCTTACTACGAACTTTTTTAGTTGATGTTTTTTAGGATTTATGCTGAAACTTTGTCCGAAAGAAACAGCGTCAATGCTAACTAAAGATGGGGTTCGTTTAGATGCTGACATCTACCGCCCCGATGCGGAGGGCGAATTTCCAGTATTGTTAATGCGACAACCTTACGGAAGGGATCTCGCCTCTACAGTCGTATATTCCCATCCCGCATGGTACGCCAAACACGGCTACATTGTTGTCATCCAAGACGTGCGGGGACGCGGCACTTCCGAAGGCGAATTTAACCTATTTGTTAGCGAAACACAAGACGGTTTTGATAGCGTCAATTGGGCAGCTAATTTGCCGGGAAGTAACGGCAAAGTCGGAATGTATGGTTTTTCCTACCAAGGCATGACTCAACTCTACGCGGCGGCTGCTAAACCGAGCGCATTAATCACAATTTGTCCGGCAATGGTAGGCTGCAATTTATACACAGATTGGGCCTATGAAGGCGGCGCGTTTTGTCTGCAATCAAATCTCGGCTGGGCAATTCAGCTAGCCGCAGAAACCGCTCGCTTAAAAGCCGATATTTCTGCCTATCAAGCCTTGTATGCAGCTTCGATAAATCTCCCGCTATGCGATAGTGTGCCGGCGCGTCCTGAGATTATTAAAAATCTGGCACCCGACTCATATTATCACGATTGGTTGGATAATTATCGACAGAACGAGTATTGGGAAAAGTTATCGCCAAACATCAAAAATTTAGACTTGCCAATGCTCCACTTGGGCGGTTGGTTTGATACTTATTTGCGGGGAACAATCCATTTTTACAAGGAAATGGCGAGCCGAAGTTCCTGTCCGCAGCATTTGATAATTGGCCCTTGGGCGCATTTACCTTGGGGGCGAAAAGTTGGAGCGTTGGATTATGGTTTTGCAGCTTCCAATCCTGTGGATGAGTTGCAAATTCGCTGGTTCGATCGCTTCCTCAAAGGAGTTGATACAGGAATATTAGATGAGCGGCCGATTTCGCTATTTGAGATGGGGAGGAATGATTGGAGAAAATTTGATAAATGGCCTAATAATAATCATAAATCTTATTTTTTAGGAAGTACCGGACTTGCCGCGATGAGAGAAGATGCGGGTATTTTAACAGATTGTTGCCGGGATGTTGGCACTGATGATATATTTGTACATGACCCTTGGCGCCCGGTGCCATCCTTGGGAGGTCATGCTGCATTTCCTGCAGGTGCGATGGAGCGATCGACTATTGACTGCCGCACCGACATTTTAACATACACTTCGGCACCGCTAACAGCAGATTTGGACTTAGCTGGAGATATAATTGTCGAAGTATTTTGTACCGCAGATACGCCTACTTTTGATTTGTGTGCGATACTTTCTGAGGTCAAAGATAGCGGCAGCGTCTACAATTTTACTCAAGGTTACGTCCGGGTAAATTCAGGTGAAACACCTGTAAGAATTGTGCTGCAAGCAACTTGTATGCAAATTGCCAAAGGTAATGCCTTGCGTCTGAGTTTGAGTGCGGCTTGTTTTCCTGCTTACGACGTGAATCCGGGAACGGGTGCGCCGGGCGGTGAAGCGCGGGCGATCGATGCTAAAATTATCACGCTGACAGTAAGTTGTGGCGGGAATTGTCCCTCTCAAATTTTGCTGCCAATTGTCAATTAAACCTAAAATCTATCTAACTATGAGCGTTATCTTTCACATCACCCGCAGCCAACAGTGGGAAGAAGCAAAACAAGTTCAATCCTATCGCGGAGATACGCTAGATACTGAAGGATTTATCCACTGTTCGACACTGCCGCAAGTTCTTAAATCTGCTAATAAATTTTTTGTGGGACAAACAGGATTGCTGCTGCTTTTGATTGACTCGGACAAAGTGCAAGCTGAACTTAAGTATGAATTGGCTGCGGGTGAAAATTACCCGCACATTTACGGGCCGCTGAATGTTGATGCTGTGTTGAAAGTTGTTGAGTTTGAACCGGGTGCAGATGGCAAGTTTGAATTGCCTGAAGAATTAAGGGATGTTGTTTAAAATTCTGATTTTTGAGCATTGTCAACTAAGTTTTTAGGGCGGGCTAGGAGCAACGGCCCACGGGAAAGTTGAATTTTGTGGAACGGGCATCTTGCCCGTTCTAATTCCTGAAATATATCAATTTAAACTTACTGATTAACCAACTCTGCCGCCAATTTGAGTGCATCTTCGCGAGTCGCAATTCTCCCTTCCACCCGCGCTAATTGAATCTCCATTAACACTTGACCGATGCGCGGACTTCGGGGCAATTTCAAATATTCCATTAAATCATTACCGCTAACTAATTGTGTGGCATGAGCAATAATATCATCAGCATCCAGATAGCGATTAATTAACAGTGAAATATCCTCAACCGCAACTCCCGCAGCCACGGCCACAACCGCTAAAACTGGAAATACTATTCCCACATCCCGAAACAAAAAATACTGTTCCCGCAAAGACATTTCCGCGATGGGTTTTGCTTGCAATTGTGGCAAGTATTTCAAAAGCCCGATCGCACTTTTAATCTCCGCATTGCTGTACTTCAACCGCTGCAACTGGGTTTCAGCAATTGTTGGGTCAGAATCTGCCAAAATAGCCAACTTGCCGACAGCCAACAACGGCGTTTTAATCGTATCTCGAATCTGACGCCCGAATTCCTTCCCTAATTCCGGGTAAATTGCCGCTAATTGGTCAGCACACAAATCAATTTTTGTCAAAATATCAAAACGGTCGATCGCACTTTCAAACCAAATCGAAAACAAACCGTCTTCGCAACCGCGACAAATCCAAGGAACACCGTCAGGATTACTCAACAAATAACCTAATTCCGTCCGCACCCGTTCCACCGCTACCCGACTCAACAGCGGCGCTAATTCCCGAATCGCAGATAGAGTTTCAGGTTCGATCGCAAAACCTAACTGCGCCGCTTGGCGGTAAGCTCTTAATAACCTCAGCGGATCGTCCTCCAAATTTGACCGCGAAACCATCCGCAGCAAACCCAAGCGCAAATCCGTTTGACCGTCCAAAGGATCGATGATTTCTCCTGTAAAAGGATTGCAGGCGATCGCATTTATCCGAAAATCCCGGCGCAGCAAATCCCCCTCCAGAGTCCCCCCTTCCGCCTGCGCCAAATCCACCGTACCGCCCGCAAATACAACCCGCGCAATTTGGCGTTCCGCATCCAACAAGACAAATCCACCTTTCGTGCGATCGGCAATTTTTCGAGCAGTCTTCACGGCCCGTGTTAGCATAACGAAATCCAAATCAAAATAGTGCGATCGCCTCCCCAGCAGCGCATCCCGCACCGCACCGCCCACCAAATAAGCAGGCGGTGTCAGCAGTTCCAAATCAAACGGCCAACTATCAGGAGATAATGAAGAGGGCAAATTAATCGGCATCGCAACAAAAATCTACTTTCCTTACAAACAATTAAACTCTTGCTACGCTAGATTAACAGAAAGCTCAAATTTCACCAATCTTTTTGAAATGCACAGAGGATATCAAGAATGTGTATTTGTATTAACTGCCACTATGTAGACCGCTGCTTCACCTACCACGCCGTAGAAGAACAGCACGAACAGCTTCACCTCACCGAAACACCCGATTTCGACCCCGTAGAACCCACCATCAACGTAAACATTCGCCCCCGCCAAGACGAAATTGAAATGGAATGGGATGTAGTCGGGTGTCAGAGTTTCAAGCAAGAGACCGGCAAATGGGCAAAATTGCGGCCAGGCGAACTCGTCCCGACTTAAGGCAGAAGTCATTAGTCAGTAGTCAGTAGTCATTAGTTATTTGTTGGTTGTTGGTTGCTATTTGTTGTTTTTTATAGTTTTTTTTTGAGTTGTTAACGATAACAACCAATAACCAATTCCCAATTTCCAATTCCCGATGCCCGATGCCCAATTCCCCCTTCCCAATTAAAAATCTAAAATCTAAAATCTAAAATCTAAAATCAAATGTGCTATTGCTTAAACCCAACTTGTCAGAATCCGCAAAACCCAGGGGATGCAGAATTGTGCCAAAGTTGCGGCTCAAAATTGTTGTTGACTATTGACCCAGAAACGCCATCTGCATCTCGCTACCGAACCATAAAGCCGATCGGGCAAGGAGGCTTTGGCCGAACCTTTCTAGCAGTTGATGAAACCAAACCCCTGATTTTTTCGCAGTGCGTAATCAAGCAATTTTTGCAGCAAAATACCGCAGCCGAAAAAGCCGCTCAACTATTTCACCAAGAAGCAGCCCAGCTAGAAACCTTGGGAAAACATCCCCAGATTCCAGAATTAATCGCGCATTTTGAACAAGACGGGAGACAGTATTTAGTACAAGAATTTATAGACGGCAAAAACCTAGCCAGAGAATTAGAACAAAAAGGAGCATTCACCGAAACTCAAATTCGGCAAATTCTCAACGATTTATTGCCAGTGCTCCACTTCGTCCACAAATCCAAAGTTATTCACCGCGATATCAAACCCGAAAATATCATTCGCCGCCGCCTATCTCCAACTCCTTTACCCGCCTTAGAAAGTTCCTATCAACCCTCTCCTTTCCAAAAAGATATTGTTTTAGTAGACTTTGGTGCAGCTAAGAAAGTAACAGCAACCGGGTTGCCACAAACAGGTACAATCATCGGCAGTGCTGCTTATACAGCCCCAGAACAATTGATGGGGAAAGCAGTTTTTGCCAGCGATATCTACAGTTTGGGCGTTACCTGCATTCACTTGCTGACTGAAATTCCTCCCTTCGATTTGTTCGACAGTACAGAGGATTCTTGGGCTTGGCGAAATTATTTGAAGACTGCTGTTAGCGATGATTTCGGCCGCATCCTCGACACCATGCTTCAAAGTGCCACCAATCGGCGCTACAGTTCAGCATCAGCAGTCATCCGGCACTTGAACCCCAAACCGGTGTATTTAGACGCAGCGCCTGTGCTAGACGCGCCGGAAACGCCTGCAGAACGGGTGGTTACACCCGCGCCCGGTGTGTCGCTTTTCACTCGCCAAGAGCAAGCCGAAATTCAGCAAGCTTTACAAGAGGATCTCGCCCCGTACAATGTTACAATCCAAGTCAGTCAAGCCAAGCAACAGCTCAATATCGTCATCAACAGAACCGAAGACAACCCCGTTTACTATCCGCACTTATCTCAAATAATTGCCACCAGACTCACCGATTTGCAGTTAAATAAAGTCGCAGCCGTGAAGCTGTTGGGAAGAGTCAACAATTCTCGCCGCCCGGAGTGGAAGCAAATATTGCAAATCGATCCCAAGATTCAATTGAGAAACAAACTCGTGCGGCTGCAACACAATCAATTAGTCAAGAAAATCGCACCTGTTGCTACCCAAGAATTTTGGCTGCCGAAGTTGAAAACTCAGGATTTTTGGATAGATGCACTAATGTTTGCCTTAGTTTGGTTTATTTTTGGCTCTCAAATAGTCATTTTTAATTCGTGGTTCGCGCTAATAGTTTCTTCGGGTTTTATGGCTGTAAAACATCAAGTTTCCCAAAACAAAGAATTTGCCAATAAAAATTTATTTGCAAGTTTAGTTGTGCTGTTTTTGATGACTGGGGGCATGGGTAATTCCAGGATTTTAAATACGGGAATATTTGGCATTCTTTTGGGTTGCTTAGTTGTGGCTTTGCCGCTGTTTTTTGTTAAGGAAAATTATCAGTAATCGTGAATAGCAATCCCCCAGACGGAACATCAGTTAAAAAATACGGCTTAGCCCTGCACACAGCTAGTCGCGAACTCGGTTTAGCCATCAGCAATTTTGCCGGGGATTCTCGCTGCCAAACTTGGAATTTGGATCGCGATTTAGCCACTCATTTGCATCAGTATTTAGTCGAGTTTATTGGGCCGCAAACTTGGGCTGATTTGGCTTTTATTGCAGTGGCGAAGGGGCCCGGAGGTTTCACGGGGACTCGGATGGGTATGGTGACGGCGCGCACTTTGGCCCAACAGTTGGATATTCCGGTTTTTGCGATTTCAACTTTGGCGGCTGTCGCTTGCAGCAGCAGTAAAAAATCTATCTCAAATCAGGATATGGCGCTGCAAATGCCTGCACAGCGGGGACAATTGTTTGGGGCGGTTTATTCAGTTAACAAAGATTCTGGTTTAACTGAGTTGTTTCCTGATACGGTGATGACTCCTGAATCTTGGCAGGAAAAGTTGGATAATTGGGGGAGTTCTTATCAGTTGATTGAAGTTGGTAGCGAGTTGGGTTGGTCGGTTTCTAGTGTGTTGGAATTGGCTTATTTGGAGTGGCAAATGGGAAGTCGCCCTGATTGGTCGGAGGCTTTGCCTTTTTACGGGCAACATCCGGTTAAAGGACACTGAATATTGGGAATAGGGCATTGGGAATAGGGAATTGGGCATGATTTCGTTTCAGTTAAATCAACTTGTAGAGTGCGTTTTTTTTCCGACCATGCCCGATGCCCGATGCCCGTAAATGATTTATAAGCAATTAAGCAGACTTGATATCCTTGTTTATTTAAGGGCGATACAAACTTCGAGGCAAAAAGTTAATGTTAGCGGGTCTGGGCTTTCGGTTCGCAATTGATCGATCTCAGCTCGATCGCAGCCGCGAGATTCCATGAAATCGAGCATCCAGTTCGTTATTGTACCGAGATCGATGTATTTTGCTCCGAGACAAACAGGGCAAATTTCTGGGCTGAGGGTACCGGTGCCGCCGCATTCGGGGCAATCCCAGTGGCTGGTTACGGGATCGGGGGTAGTTGGGATGTTGTTCATGCTGGGAAAAAGTACGCGCGGTGTAGCTATCGCGCAGGGAATCGCACTACTCGTTAACTCTAGCAAAAATGCCGATCGCCCTTACTTCTTCCTGCCTTTACACTAAGCGAGCTAGTGAGTAAAATTGACAAAAATACAAAAAGGGTGGCTATGTTCGATCGCACTCAATGGTTTTTGGCTGGTATGTCGATCGCACTTTCGCTTCAGCTAAGTCAGCCAGTTGCAGCAGCCGCGCCCGTTGGCAAAGTCTTACAAACAGCACAAACTAACAGTAGCGAGGCTGCTGCAAAAGCATTAAAAGAAGGAATACAACTCTACAATCAAGGAACAGCGGAAGCTTTAAGAGGTGCGATCGTCAAATATGAAGAAGCATTAAAACTGTATCGGGAAGCGGGCGACAATAGAGGGCAAGCACTTAGCCTCTATGGTCTTGGCAGAGTCTACTCAGCATTGGGAGAAAAACAGAAAGCGCTAGAGTATTACAACCAGTCCCTTCCCCTGAGTCGGATAACCGATGCTCTTGCTTTGGATGCTAACATCCTCAACAACATCGGCGGTGTCTACTCACAATTGGGAGAACAACAGAAAGCGCTAGAGTATTACAACCAGTCGCTTCCCCTGTATCGCGCAGTAGGCTATCGCCTTGGGGAAGCTACCACCCTCAACAACATCGGCTTAGTTTACTCAGAATTGGGAGAACAACAGAAAGCGCTAGAGTATTACAACCAGTCGCTTCCCCTCAGTCGGGCAGTGGGCAATCGCCGTGGGGAAGCTACCACCCTCACCAACATTGGCTTAGTCTACTCAGATTTGGGAGAAAAACAGAAAGCGCTAGATTATTACAACCAGTCGCTTCCCCTGAGTCGGGCAATCGGCGATCGCCGTGGGGAAGCTACCACCCTCACCAGCATCGGCGGTGTCTACTCAGATTTGGGAGAAAAACAGAAAGCGCTAGAGTATTACAACCAGTCGCTTCCCCTGAGGCGAGAAACGGGCGATCGCGGTGGGGAAGCTACCACCCTCACCAACCTCGGCGATGTCTACTCAGATTTGGGAGAACAACAGAAAGCGCTAGAGTATTACAGCCAGTCGCTTCCCCTATTTCGGGCTCTCGGCGATCGCGGTGGGGAAGCTACCACCCTCACCAACATCGGCGGTGTCTACTCAGATTTGGGAGAAAAACAGAAGGCGCTAGAGTATTACAGCCAGTCGCTTTCCCTGAGTAGGGCAATCGGCGATCGCCGCGGGGAAGCTACCACCCTCAACAACATCGGCAATGTCTACTCAGCATTGGGAGAAAAACAGAAAGCGCTAGAGTATTTGGGCCAGTCGCTTCCCCTGAGACGGGCAACCGGCGATCGCCGTGGGGAAGCT
>NZ_JAUBOY010000051.1:22281-49328 GCF_036700465.1 Microcoleus sp. T3_A4
GCCACCCTCAACAACATCGGCGGTGTCTACTCAGAATTGGGAGAAAAACAGAAAGCGCTAGAGTATTACAGCCAGTCGCTTCCCCTATTTCGGGCCGTGGGCGATCGCTCGGGGGAAGCTGCCACCCTCAACAACATCGGCGGTGTCTACTCAGAATTGGGAGAAAAACAGAAAGCGCTAGAGTATTACAGCCAGTCACTTCCCCTGAGTCGAGCCGTGGGCAATCGCTCTGGGGAAGCTCTCACCCTCAACAACATCGGCAATATCTACTCAGACTTGGGAGAAAAACAGAAAGCGCTAGAGTATTACAGTCAGTCGCTTCCCCTGAGTCGGGCAACCGGCAATCGCTATGGGGAAGCTACAACCCTTAACAACATCGGCTTCGTCTACTCAGAATTGGGAGAAAAACAGAAAGCGCTAGAGTATTACAGCCAGTCGCTTCCCCTGAGTCGGGCAACTGGCGATCGCGCTGGGGAAGCTACCATCTTTTCCAACATAGCTTATACAAAACGCGACCTAAACAATCTTCCCGAAGCCCTCAATGACATTGAATCCTCTCTCAAAATAATCGAAAACCTCCGCACTAAAATAGCCAGCCCTGAACTCCGCAGCTCATACTTTGCCACAGTCCAGAACTACTACGAATTCTACATCGATTTGTTAATGCAACTGCACAAAACTAATCCTAAATCCGGTTATGATACCAAAGCCTTAGAAGCCAGCGAACGTTCGAGGGCCCGTAGCCTCCTCGAACTCCTCTTTGAAAGTAACGCCAACATTCGCGAAGGCATTTCCCCCGATTTACTGCAACAAGAAAAGAGCTTGCAACAGCAACTCGATACCATTGAAAAGCAGCGCATCGAAGCAGTCAGCACCCCCAACCCCAATCAAACTAAAATCGCTGAGATCGACAAACAGCGCCTCGCACTTTTGGAACAATATCAGCAACTTCAAACCAAGATTCGTACCGCCAGCCCCCGCTACGCAGCCCTTACCCAACCCCAACCTTTAACACTGCCAGAAATTCAGAAACAGATTCTCGATGAAAACACGATTTTATTGCAGTATTCCCTCGGCACAAACCGAAGTTATTTGTGGGTGGTGACATCAACAAGAGTAACCAGCTCTGAATTACCAAAACGCGCCGATATAGAAACAGCAGCTAAGGAATTCCTAGAGACAATAACTAGCCCAATCCAGAGAGATATTCCCCAACAAGTTGCCCAAGCAAGTGCCAATCTCGGTCAAGTGATTTTACAACCTGTCGCAGCCCAATTAGGCAATAAACGCTTATTAATTGTTCCCGACGGCGTGCTGCACTATACCCCTTTTCAAGCTTTAACTCTTGCCCAAACTGCTGGACAAAATACCAATGTTCCCTTAATTGTCGAACATGAAATTATTACCCTGCCTTCTGCCTCAAGTCTCGCTATTCTCAGGCAAAATTACGGAGATAGAAAACCACCGGGCCGAACTTTAGCAATTTTAGCAGATCCGGTTTTCAGTCCAGAGGATGAAAGAATTAAAGGAAAAATCACCCAAGCAACAACAGAAAAATTAGAAGCAAATAACCTCGGTTTAAATCGCTCGCTTCGTGCTTCTAATCGGCAGTGGCCACCCGAACGCCTACCATTTACTCGCCAAGAAGCCCAAACAATATCTAGCTTATTCCCCTCAGCTTCTACCCGTCAAATACTTGATTTTGATGCCAGTCGCACTACTGCTACCGATGGAAATTTAGTCAATTATCAAATCATTCACTTCGCCACCCACGGCCTTGCCAACAGCAAAAATCCTGAGCTGTCAGGAATTGTGATGTCTATCGTAGATGACAAGGGCAATCTTGTCAATGGTTTCTTGCGCCTCACGGATATTTTTAACTTGAAACTAGCGGCAAATTTAGTGGTTTTAAGTGCTTGCCAATCGGGAATGGGACAGAATGTTAAAGGCGAAGGAATGGTGGGATTGACTAGGGGTTTTATGTATGCGGGGGCGCAGCGGGTGGCGGTGAGTTTGTGGAGTGTGGATGATGAAGGAACTGCTGTGTTAATGCAAAAGTTTTATCAAAAAATGCTGCAACAAAAGTTAGCACCGGCGGCAGCTTTGAGGGCGGCGCAGATGGAAATGATGCAGGAGGAAAAATGGAAATCTCCCTATTATTGGGCTGCTTTTACCTTGCAAGGGGAGTGGAAATGATATACAGCACTTTTGCTGGTAAGTAAGTACATAGCCCTTCTAGGGACACGGCAATGCCCATTGGTGTCAACTTAACCTTAAATCGGTAGTCAGACAGTCCGATAGTCCGATAGTCAGACAGTCCGACAGTCCGACAGTCCGACAGTCCGACAGTCCGACAGTCCGACAGTCCGACAGGGAATGAATTCCCTGCCTAATAGCTAAAGTCCTCTGAAGAGGACTAATAGACCTCTTGCAAAAATCCTTTTCATCAATTGATGGGACGGGCAAGATGCCCATCCCACAAGAGTTATTTTTTTTGTGGGATGGGCATCTTGCCCGTCCTAATTATTTTTGCAAGGAGACTAATGAGTTTAAAAATTAGGCGTTGCTGGGCGTTGCTGAATACAGGTAGGAATTCAGATTTCCCAATTGCTATAAAACAAGTATGGTCAGTTTTGTAACATCAAGCGAAAAGTTGATTCCTACCATGAATCAGCAACGTCAAAAATTCATTTTCTCAGTCCTCTTCAGAGGACTTTAGCTATTAGACAGGGGTTTCAACCCCTGGCGGACTAACGGGTGGGCGGGCTGACAGCTTAAGTTGACACCAATGGCCGAAGAGCCCGGAACGGGCAAGATGCCCGTTCCACAAAAGAATGAGTTTTCTTGTGGGGTGGGCATCTTGCCCGCCCAGAAAAGGGTTTATCGCCCGTTAGCTAAAGCCTCCCGCAATTTGCGGCCCCGCGATTTATCCCGAAGTTCGGGAGTCGCCATCCGCAACACAAAATCCAGCAACCAAGGCGCAATTCGGTGACACCAAACTGCTAGATGACTTTGCCATCCTACCAAGATTTCCGGCGCATCTTTCTGCAATCCCGCGACAAGTGCTAGGGCAACTTTTTCGGGAGTTGTGGGCACTACCCACCGGAATTGCTCTAAGTCTCGCACCATGTCGGTATCTGTTAGGGATGGCAGCAAAGCTGTGACTCGAACATTGTACTGAGTTAACTCGCTACGCAAAGCTTGGGTGAATCCCAAAATGGCAAATTTGGTAGCAGAATAAGTCGCCATTGTGGGAGCGGCAATTTTGCCCATTAAGCTCGAAACATTGACGATTGTTCCCTCTTTTTGAGTCGCCATTCGCCGAGCTATCAAGCGGGTAATTGTATAGGTCCCGAGCAAATTTAAGGCGATTTCTTCCTCGATTAATGGCAGCGGAGAACGCAAGAATGATGCTTGGTGGGCGACGCCTGCACAGTTGACTAGCAGGTGAATCGGGCCGCAATCTCGCCAAGCTTGGGCGATCGCAATATTCACCGCAACTGACTGAGTTAAATCCAAAGCTAACGGCACTACTTCTGTGCCCAAAACATCGATTTCCTCTGCCAGTTCAATTAATTGCTTGCGGTTGCGCGCCACAATCAACAAGCGTTTGACTCCTTGTCTCGCTAATTCCAGGGCGATCGATCGCCCAATTCCGCGCGAAGCTCCTGTAACAAGAGCTGTTTTTCCTTGAAGTTGCATAGATTAAACCTTTTGGTAGATGCTCACCGCGACACGGAGTTATGAGTTGTGAGTTGTGAATTATTAGTTATGAGTTGGATTTTTTGGCGGTAACAACTCATAATTCATAATTTTGGGAAAGGCTATCTTGTTTCGATAGACCTCATTTACTTGTGGGGTTAACTCAAAACTAAAAACTTTTGAATCGCTAACGTGCGCGTGAGCTGAACTAAACTTTTGGTTTGCCAGAAATCAGTTAATTATCTGGTCTTGTAACCTCATGCCAGCAGACAAAGCTGAGATGGGCAAACCTAGTCATAAATCATGGCCAAGCGGGCTTTATTACCGCTTTTTCTTCAGTTCGCGGAGGCGGACTTTGCCTGTGTAGCCGCGAATTTATTCTCCGGGGTATTCACCGCGAATTGGTCATTGAGCGGGGTTGGAGAACCCCTCTTTCTTCACTCCGTGGAGGCGGATTTTGCCTGGGTAGCTGCGAATAAATTGGCCGGGAATATTCGCCGGGATTGGTTATTCGCCAGGGCTTAATTACCCCTCTTTTTTTTGTCCGCAGAGGCAGACGATATCCTGTGCAGCGGCGACTTACAATCGCCGGGGATTCGTGCGAATTGGCACAGGATAATTGAGCAATGCAGATTATCAATTCCACACCTCCTAGATATGAGAATTTCCTATCTACACACACCTTAACAACTTGACAGAGAAGCGGCAACAATTTTTAATAAATCTTCCGCAACACTTCTTTACAATTTTCTCAGACTGCCGATTTCCAAGTGCCGTGAAAGCCCAAAGGTATGACACCGGGCAATTCTAGCTTGCAAACAGGGGAATCAGAAAGTCCGTCGCTGTCAAATATCCAGACTTCGCTGCTATCAGAATTGCCGTCGTAAACAACTGTCAAAATCCAACCTTTCTCCGAGGAAATATCTGGAACGTAGATGGGCTCTGCGGGATAGCGATTTTCGCCCAAGTCGGCAATTGTGAGATTGCGGCTTTGCGTGTCCAAACGGGCGATCGCACCGTAACGTTCGGCTACAATATCAACGTCAGGCCGATACATTGCCAGATAAATATATCGTGCGTCTTGCCCTATTTCGGCAGCAGGTACGATCGGAAACTCACAAGGTTTATCCAACAATTCTTCGGCTGCTGTCACTTTCCCCGTCTGAGGATTGAGATGCACCCGCCACAGAGTCCCCTCCGCATCGGTGCGAGTTTCACCAGTCGGTACTTCTTTCAGTCGCTGATTAGTTTGAAAGTCAGCGAAGCGCACAAAATCAACCGCTACCGAACCATCTTCCTTCACAAAACCGTTAGCAAAATGCCACTGAAACCAAGGTTCGGTTTCGCCGCGACTAACTAAAGAGAGAGTTTCAGAGTCAAAAACTAATATCTGAGTACCTAACTCCGGTTTCCACTTAAAGGACTCGCTATAACTGCTAATTCCCGTTAACAATGGCAAAAAATTGACTTGCACCGGCGGGATAAAAAATATCAGATACTTTCCCGCAAAAACAAAATCGTGGAGCGCGTAAATTCCATCTAAAGCAACTGTTGATTGTTGCACGACTTTGCCAGTAAAATCGCTTTTATACAGATTCAACTTTGTAGTCGCACCGTTGGTAATTCCAAAGTTGAAAATATTGCGGGTAATCGGGTCGCGCTTGCAGTGAGCAGAATAAACAAATTTACTATCTAAACTGCCTAAATCGTCCGTTCCCTGAGTTTCCAGGGTTTGCAAATCGAGGCGGTGAGGCGGGCCACCTTCCCACAATGCCAAAAGGCGATCGGGCAAAGCTAAAACAGAAGTATTGGCAGCATTTTTAACAGTTTTATTCCACCGCAACCACACAGGACCCGGTGCTGTCATGCCATAATTACTGTAGAGAAATTTATCAGCTTTTTCTTCAGCTAGATATCCCGCTGTTTGCACGTAGCGATAAACAGCCGTAGCACCGACATCGGTAAAATGTACTGCCAAAATTGCACCGTCGCCATCAAACCAGTGTCCCGCAGCAACACCGCCACGTTCCAAACGTCCGGGCCCGTTGCGGTAGAGAGTGCCGCGCAATCCTGCGGGAATTTTACCGCTTTTAACGGATAACTGAGTCAGCGGAAATTCCGCAGCCGGACGGGCTAAAGCTTGAGCCCAGGATTTTTTAGGTGAGATTTTAGTGTCTGTTTTCATTTGAAACTGGCAATTTTCAACTGATATTGCAGAAATTTTCCTTTACAATTATAGCAAAAATCATCTATAACAGTGCTCGCGTGATCCATTCATCAAGGAATGAACAATTTCTCAATCCCCCAATCTAAAATCTAAAATCTAAAATCTAAAATCTCAACCTGTACCTCACTTAATCGAACAAGGGTATAACACCTATGACTCTCCGCCGCCGTGCTCTGCTGACAACTTTTGGGCTGACTGCTATTGGTACTCAGCTTGTGCCGTTAGCGAAGCCCTCGAAGAGGATCACCCAAACCAACCTATCTCCCAAAAGTGCGATCGTGAAGCCGCGCCGCCTGCAAGTTGGCGATACAGTAGCTTTAATCAATCCTGCCGCTTTCAACTACAAAAAAGAAATCGAGGATTTTTTTAAAGTTATGGAAAAGCTGGGTTTAAAAGTTAAATTGGGAGAGCATTTTTACGATCGCTACGGCTATTTAGCCGGCAAGGATGCCGATCGCGCCGCCGATGTCAACGCAGCCTTTGCCGATGACTCAGTGCGAGCTATTTTTACCGGGATGGGCGGCTGGGGCTGTGGTCGGATCTTGCCGCTCCTAGATTACAATATTATCGGCAACAACCCCAAAATTATTATGGGATTTAGCGATATTACGGCGCTGTTATTGGCGATTTATGCTAAAACTAATAGAGTTACTTTTCACGGCCCTTTAGGTGCGTCAACGTGGAGTCCCTTTACAGTGGATTACGTCAAAAAAGTTTTGTTTGACGGAGGTGCTGTGACTATGCAAAACTCCAAAAGCGTGCAAGTTCAAACAATCGGGCGCGGCACAGCTAGGGGCAAACTAATCGGCGGCAATTTATCAGTAATAGCAGCCATGGTGGGTTCTACATATTTACCGCAGTGGGAAAACAGTATTTTGTTTGTCGAGGAAGTTGGCGAAGAAGTTTATCGCATCGATAGAATGTTGACGCAGCTCAAATTAGCGGGCATTCTCGATAAAATATCCGGTTTTATTTTCGGACAGTGTACCAAGTGCGAAGCTGAAAAACCCCAAGAGTCCCTAACCTTGCCTCAAGTCTTGTCCGACCACATTCGCCCTTTAAATATTCCCGCGTGGTACGGTTCAATGGTGGGACACATCCGGGAACAGTTCACTTTGCCGATCGGTCTAGAAGTCGAAATCGACGCTGACTCTGGTACAATCATATTATTAGAATCCGCTGTCAGCTAAATCTTAAACTCTTCTGGATATTACCGAGGCAGAGCCTCTGGATCTGCGTTCCCCGGCAGAGCCAGGGAACGAGAAATAAATTAAACACAAAATCTGAAATATCGTGAAAAAAACCGCACAATTAATTAAACCCTTAACAGTAATAATTTTGACAATTCTTTGCCTGTTGCCGCTCAATGCCTGTGCAGCAGCAAGTAAAACCGCAAATGGCGACCCAATTTACCAGCAGCGAACAGTCCACAATCCCGACGGAATCGGCAAATTTTACATGGGTCGAGAAATTGCCCAAGTCATGGGATATCAAGGCGCTAGTTGGCTAGAAAGACCGTCTCGCGGCATGGAGGAAAAATCAGCTCGATTAGTCAACAATCTCGATTTAAAACCAACCGATATTGTAGCAGACATTGGAGCGGGAACGGGATATTTCAGCTTTCGCATCGCTGCCTTAGTTCCACAAGGAAAAGTTTTAGCAGTTGACGTGCAGCCGGAAATGATTAATTTTCTGGAATTGAATAAACAAGAAAAAAAAATCGCTAACGTTGAGCCAGTTTTGGGAAATATCGATAATCCGAATTTGCCCGAAAACAGTGTAGATTTAGTGGTGATGGTCGATGCTTATCACGAATTTGCATATCCCAGAGAAATGATGCAAGGAATTGTGAAAGCACTCAAACCGGGAGGCCGCACGGTATCGATCGAGTATCGTGGCGAAAACCCGCTGATTCCCATTAAAGGTTTGCACAAAATGACGCAGAAGCAGGTGAAAAAAGAAATGGCCGCCGTAGGTTTAGTATGGAAAGAGACAAAAGATATCTTGCCCCAGCAGCATTTGATGGTGTTTGAGAAAAAATCTCAAATTTAGCAGGCAAACAGAGCGATTATTTACCATTTTTACTCATTTTTGTCAAGGTACAAAAGACGTATTTTTGAGGCGCGCAGGCGATCGGTCAAAAATTCTAAGCCTTAAGTAACCCTTAAGAGAGACATTTTACTAAAAATACCATTTACAATTAAAAATTGATAACCCAGAGGCGCTTCCTTCATTTTTCAAGCGAAGAAGTGTCGCTATTAAGAAGTACCAGCGTGAACATTCCAAGTTCCATCCTCACCATGCTCGCCGGCATCGGAGTGACTCTGATCAGTCTCTGGTACGGGCAGAATCACGGTTTGATGCCGCTCGCCGCCTCTGACGAAGCATCCGACATAGACGCACTTTTCAATACAATGATGACCATTTCCACTGGACTATTTATCATGGTCCAGGGAATTCTCATCGTTGCTGCAATTAAATATCGCCGCCGTCAAGGAGACAATACAGACGGGCCGCCTTGGCATGACAACTTTCCCTTAGAAATTCTTTGGACAGCCGTGCCTGCGGTGATTATTTTAGGAATCGGAGTCTACAGTTTTGAGATTTACAACTCAATGGGAGGCCTCGATCCGATGGGCAATCACGACCACGGCACCATGCAAGCGCACTCTAAAATGCGGGGAAGTGCGATCGCAGCCACACTCTCAGATACACCCCAAAACGCCCCTCAAATTCCGTCTCAAAAACTTGTTGCTTTAGGCGTAGGCGCTTCTCCAGAAAATGAAGACAAACCAGCAGACTTAGTTGTAAATGTCACAGGTTTGCAGTACGCCTGGATTTTTAGCTATCCAGAAAGCGGCGTTAGTTCTGGCGAACTGCATATGCCAGTCAACCGCGACGTACAGCTAAATATCTCAGCTCAAGACGTGCTGCACGCATTTTGGCTGCCGGAATTTCGCCTCAAACAAGATGCAATTCCCGGGCGGCCAAGCGAACTGAGATTTACACCAACTAAAACCGGCGAATACCGGGTTGTTTGTGCTGAATTGTGCGGCGCTTATCACGGAGCGATGAAAGCTGTAGCCGTCGTTCACACGCCCGAAGAATTCGACGGTTGGCTGCAAAGCCAGCAAGTTGCTAGCAGTCAAAACTTAGAGCAAGCAGTTGCAATCAATCCTGGGGAATTGTCAGACGGAGAATTTTTGGCTCCCTACGTCAGGGAAATAAAAATTAATTCCGAAGCCCTAGAACAACTTCACCCAACTCATCACTAAAAATAGTCATTAGTTCTGGCCACTGGGTATTTTATCCTGAGCTAATAACTAATGACTAATAACTAATGACTAATAACTATGACACAAGCACAGTTCCAAGAAAGTGCAAACACTGAGGCTCGCGGAACAGCGCCCGCCGATAGACATTGGCGCGACTACTTCACTTTTAATACCGACCACAAAGTCATCGGTATTCAATACCTGGTAACAACATTTATTTTCTATCTAATCGGCGGCGTGATGGCAACCTTGGTGCGAACAGAACTCGCCACCCCCGACGCCGATTTTGTCACCCCCGAACTCTACAACAGTTTATTTACTGTTCACGCCACGGTGATGATCTTCCTGTGGATCGTACCCGCCGGAGCCGGATTTGCTAACTTTTTGATCCCCTTAATGATCGGGGCAAAAGACATGGCATTTCCCCGGCTGAATGCCGTTGCCTTTTGGATGATTCCCGTAGGCGGCGTGTTGCTGTTGAGCAGTTTTTTGGTAGGTGCTCCACAGGCTGGTTGGACTTCCTATCCGCCTTTGAGCTTAGTTACTGCTCAAGCGGGGGAAGAAATTTGGATTCTCAGCGTTTTGATTCTGGGAACTTCTTCGATTTTGGGGGCGGTGAATTTTGCCATTACCATCTTTACCATGCGCGTTCCCAGCATGGGTCTCAATGATATGCCCTTGTTTTGCTGGGCGATGATTGCGACTTCAGCGCTGACTTTGATTGCTACTCCAGTCTTAGCCGCAGCTTTGATTTTGCTGTCGTTTGACTTGTTAGCCGGGACGGCATTTTTTAACCCAACCGGCAACGGCGATCCCATCGTCTACCAGCATTTATTCTGGTTTTATTCGCACCCGGCAGTTTACATTATGATTATGCCCTTTTTCGGGGTGATTTCAGAAGTTTTGCCGGTGCATTCGCGCAAGCCAATTTTTGGTTATTTGGCGATCGCATATTCCAGTCTCGCAATCAGCTTTTTGGGCTTGATCGTGTGGGCGCACCATATGTTTACCAGCGGCACTCCCGGCTGGCTGCGGATGTTTTTTATGATCACTACTATGATCATCGCCGTACCAACTGGGATTAAAATATTTAGCTGGTTGGCAACTATTTGGGGAGGAAAACTCCGGCTTGTCAGCGCCATGCTATTTGGGATGGGTTTTATCTCAACATTTGTACTCGGCGGCATCACCGGGATCATGGTGGCTTCCGTACCTTTCGACATTCACGTTCACGACACTTATTTTGTCGTCGCTCACCTACACTACGTGCTGTTTGGCGGCTCAGTGTTTGGCATTTACGCTGCTTTTTACCACTGGTTCCCCAAAATGACGGGGCGGATGATTAATGAATTTTGGGGTAGAGTTCACTTTGTTTTAACTTATGTTGGCTTTACTGTAACTTTCCTGCCGATGCACGCTTTGGGGATGCAAGGAATGCCCCGGCGGGTGGCAATGTACGACCCGAAATTTACCACAATTAATGTCATTTGTACTGTCGGTGCTTATATGCTGGCAGTGTCTACAATCCCGTTTATCATTAATGTGATTTGGAGCTGGAGGTACGGCCCGAAAGCAGGTGACAATCCTTGGCAAGCTTTGAGTTTGGAATGGATGACGACTTCACCGCCCCCCATCGAAAATTTTGAAGGAGTGCCGGTATTGGCAACGGGGCCTTACGATTACGGCATGGAAAAAATTCAGAATACAGGGGAACGTCTCAGGCTCAAGCTGAGGGAAAATGCCACCCGCAATACCCAGAAAACAGGTATTCCTATTGCGGAGGCTCAAGCTTCAACTTTCTTTGGCGGTACTGCAACTTTGGTCGCTCCTGAATCAGAGGTAAATGTTGATTCTCCGGCTGATGAAAGTCAAGATGGCGAGTAGTTATTAGTCATCAGTCATCAGTTATTAATGTCAACAAACACGTCTAACGTAGTACGGATCTGCTATCTGACGATTAAGCTCTCCATCCCCCCTAGCCCCCCTTAAGAAGGGGGGAACCGGACACACTCTTTCTTCCCCCTTCTTAAGGGGGATTGAGGGGGATCGAGACTCCGCTATAAACGAGAGATACAAAGATTTTCAGGTAATTGTTGGCACTAATGTCCTCTTCCCTCTTCCTTCTTCCCTCTTCCCTCTTCCTTCAAAATCCCATTACCCACTAGCAATTTATTATGCAAATTCCCGCGATCGATCCGACAAAAACAGCCCTAAATTACCACCACGAGGGCGAAGTAGAAGCACACGGTGTCGAGCATCCCGACCACCGAATGTTAGGTGTAATTGTGTTCCTGTGCGCTGAAGGCATGATATTCTTCGGTATGTTTGCCGCGTATTTGATTTATCGGGCGATGGCCCCCGTGTGGCCTCCTGAAGGTACGCCGGGACGAGAGTTATTGCTGCCGGGAATCAATACGGTAATTCTGATTGCTAGCAGTTTTGTGATTCACAATGCTGATACTGCAATCAAAAAGAATGATGCCACGGGAATGCGGAATTGGTTGCTCGTAACTATTGCTATGGGCGCAGTTTTCTTGGCCGGTCAGGTTTACGAATACACTCATTTAGAGTTTGGCTTGACGACGAATTTGTATGCCAGTTGCTTTTACGTTTTGACTGCTTTCCACGGCTTGCACGTTACGTTTGGAGTGCTGCTGATGGCGGGGGTGGTGTGGCGATCGCGCACGCAAGGTCACTATTCTAGCGAGCACCACTTCGGAATCGAAGCGACTGAGATTTACTGGCACTTTGTGGATGTGATTTGGATTGTTTTGTTTTTGTTACTGTATATTTTGTGAACTCAGAGGCTTTTGGGCCTCTGCCACAAGAGATTTGTATGACCCCCAATTGGGGGTTTTTTTATTATTTGGAGAGTGCGATCGCCTTTCATTCACCCTCTCACAGCCGATCGCGCTAAACTAAAAGTAGCAATTCTCCTATCCAGCAGCATTGAGAAAATTATGCAGTGCGAATTGTGCGATCGACAAATGGAAGCATTAACCGCCCATCACCTTATCCCCAAACAAAACACCAAGCGGAAAAACGAAGATCCAAGCCCCACAATAGACATTTGCTCCGCTTGTCACCGCCAGATTCACTCTCTATTTGACAACCAACACCTCGCCCAAGAGCTCAACACCGTGGAAAAGCTCAAAAATGACCCTGAACTCCAGAAATTTCTCTCTTGGATTAAGAAACAAAAAACCGACAAACGCATTCAAGTACGCGGCAAAAAAGCTTGATCGCAGGGTCAGAAATTAGGTATATACTCCTGGACGCAGTTACTGTCTGAAGCCCGGTTTCTTCATTAATTTTTCGTTTCCTAAGCCAAAATTTTACATAGAAACCCGGTTTGTTTGCGTAAATCCTAGTATAGTGATTTACTTATTGGTAACAAGCTGCCAACACTTATCATGAACCTCACCTCCCTCGAACTTGCCAAAGACCGAGCGCGCATCTACAAAAACTACCTCCAAATGGAAATAGATGCCAAAGCTAACATAAACAAACTAGCCTTTTTAGACCGCGGCATTGAAAAATCTCCTTACCAACAACACATTAAAAACTATCCAGATTATCTCAAACAGAAACCCGACGGCTTAAAAGTAATTAGCTCTATTCCCGGCCCCAATAATCCCCTCAAACTTACCCCCTTTCCCAGCCTAGGAGAACTACCTCAAATTAACTCTCAAGCTTTAAATTTTCTCCACGAAGACATCAAAGAAGCCTGCGTTTGCATTGGTACTTTTGTAGATGGCAAAATTCAGGCGCAGTGGCTGGGAAAAAACGCACTTACCAATGCTGAGCAGTGGAGTGCCACTAAAATTATCGCACTTCTTAATATCGTCAGTCAAATAAATAGCAAATATCCCGACTGCGACATAGACAACTGCGTTGTTAGAGATGGAAACGGGCTAAAACACGATTTTTACTTTTACGATGTAGCCAAAGACATGATTAACTATGCCTCCAATATCGGCAGTTCAAACTCCTTAGCTGCGATGTTCAAACGCTTCGATACTCGCATAGGACTAGAGCAATGGCTGAAGAGCGCTACTGGCAATAATGACCTAATTTTTCGCGGCGATTACGGCGAAAATCCTTATCTCACCAACCCAAAAATATTCGATCTCACCAAAAAACAAGTGCTTTTAAGTGCCGCAGTAAACAGCACCAAACAAAAAAATTCTGTATCTGCTTATGACTTAACCAGGCTGATTTCCATGTTAGGATGGCACTTCCATATCGAACAGCGATCGCGCATGAAAGCATCTCAATGGAACAGCCTAGAAAGCATTGTCAGAGCAATGGGACACGACAGCGCTCGATATGTGGACGTAGCAATTAAAACTTTGGGGATGGATAGCCTTATCACTTCTCCAGTAATTATCTCAAAATTGGGTTACGGACTGAGCTCGATCAGGGGAACCCTAGAAACAGTTTATGTGGCTTTAGTGCGGTTTGTTGACGAGCGGCCGAAAGCGGCGGGAAAGCCGGCAAAACTCAGAACTTTAGCGATGACTTTGCGGGCAGAAAAAGCTGTAGGCGGTTCCAGCAATGTCGATCGCTTGGCGATCGAACTCGACGCCAGATTTTGCGCCGAAGTCACCGAGATTCTCCGCCGGTTGTTTGCCGAAGAATTTTAACGGCGGGCGATCGACTAATGAGAAAGTCGGTGAAACTTGCGGTAAAGCATCTTCTCTACCGGCTTTCCTCCCCGCAAATGTTGCTCAGTTATTGCCGCAACTTCTTCAGGGCAAACGCCATTGTACCAAACCTCTTCTGGCAGCACCAACACCATCGGCCCGTTGCCGCACTGCCCCAAACAACTGCTAGCAACAACTTCAACTTCTGAGGGCGACAATTTCTGAAAAGCTGCCAGTACCTTTGCTGAATTTTGCTTGCGACAAGTGCGGTTTTGACAAACAAGAACTTGCCTAGAAGATTCTGTGATTTTCATGTTTTTTTACTTGACAATCTGCTACATATATGGTATTTTTTTATCATGGGAATAGGTGCGGCCATATATGCCCAGATTTGATATATGCCCAAATTTTAAGGTGCGCCGCAACGCACCCTACGATTAATCTGGTGACAAACCTTTGGAAGCCAACCATTGTCGATCGAACAAACGCGACTGATACCGAGCCCCGCCGTCGCAGAGTACCGTAACAATCGTATGTCCAGGCCCAATTTGCTTCGCCAAAGCCACAGCCGCCCCCACATTAATCCCCACAGAACCCCCCATAAACAGCCCTTCTTTCCTCAGCAGTTGGTAAATCACCCGAACAGCTTCAGTATCGTTAATTTGAATCGCGTCGTCTACCGGGGCATTCTCCATATTTGCAGTCACGCGGGTGGTGCCAATTCCCTCAGTAATCGAACTACCTTCAGTCTTAATTTCCCCAGTTTTGAAATAACTGTAAAGTCCGCTGCCCATCGGGTCTGCCAAGACAATTCTCACAGCAGGATTTTTTTCTTTCAAAAACATTCCTACGCCAGCAAAAGTGCCGCCGGTACCAGTAGCTGTTACCCAAGCATCAATTTTCCCGTTGGTTTGTTCCCAAATTTCCGGGCCAGTTGTCTCGTAATGAGCTCGGCGATTGGCTAAATTGTCAAACTGATTTGCCCAGACAGCATTCTCCATTTCTGCAGCCACTCTTCCCGACAATTTGACATAATTATTCGGGTCTTTATAAGGAACAGCGGGAACAGTCCGAACTTCAGCGCCCAAGGTTTTCAAAGCATCGATTTTTTCTTGAGATTGGTTATCGGGAATCACAATTAAACATTTGTAACCTTTAGCGTTGCAAATGTGCGCCAAACCGATGCCAGTATTGCCGGCAGTGCCTTCAACAACGGTGCCGCCCGGTTTTAGCAAGCCTTTTTCTTCGGCATCTTTGATGATGTATAAAGCAGCCCGGTCTTTTACAGAACCGCCGGGATTTAGAAACTCTGCTTTGCCGAGAATTTCGCAGCCTGTTTCATCGCTGAAGCTGTTTAAGCGAATTAGTGGTGTGTTGCCGATTGTGCCTACAAAGCCGTTTTTAATATCCATATTTTTGGCGTGTGTGTATCCTATGATTAATTTTTACAATAAGTTGATATTTATTGCTAGCAGTTCTACCAAATTTTGCTCATATTGAGTATGAATCCGGGCAAAACGGGGTCGCCGCTGACAGTCGCGGGATTCTCCAAACATTCCTCTGGCCAACCAGGACGGTAAATATAAACTCTGCGATTTTTGCGGTCAATTAACCAGCCTAACTGCACTCCGGGTTCTCTCATATATTCTTGCATTTTTTCTTGCAATGGTTTGAGATTGTCAGAAGCAGACCTCAGTTCTACTACAAAATCCGGGCAAATCGGGGCAAACTTTTGCTTTTGTTCTGGTGACAAAGCATTCCACCGTTCCAGTTTAATCCACGAGGCATCTGGAGACTTGTCACCCATTGCAAGCTTAAATCCTGTACTGGAGTCAAAACAGATACCAGATCCATCTTGCCCGGCCCAAATATACAACTCTCCAAAGACGCTACCGCTGCGATTTCCCGTCTCCGAACCAGTAGGGGGCATAATTAGCAATTCTCCGGATTTGTTGCGTTCAATTCGTAACTCACTATTGATTTGACAGAACTCGAAAAACTCGTCGTCTGTCATTTGCAATTTGGGCGGGATTCGCAACACAATTGTTGATGACAGCATTTTGCCTTTCCTCAAATCTAAAGCGTTTACACAAGATTGCACAATTTATTTGTTTGTAGTGAGGACTAAAATCCTCATTAGGATTAAGGATTAAAGTCCTGACTACAAACGATTTTTAGGCGCGAATTATAGAGGTAAGGTGCGCTAGACGCACCCTAAATATTTAGGTTGTGCGTCCAGGAATGTTAAACCTATTTATTCGGCTGAGGAGTCATCCGCAAATAAGGCTTAATCGGCGTATAACCTTTGGGAAATTTCTCTGCCAATTCTGCGGGGTCGGTAATCGAAGGTACGATTACGCAATCGTCGCCGTCTTTCCAATCAACTGGAGTCGCAACGCTGTATTTGTCCGTAAGTTGCAAGGAATCAATTACTCGCAAAATTTCATTAAAATTGCGACCCGTGCTCGCCGGATAAGTAATGCTCAAACGCAATTTCTTTTCCGGATCAATCACAAAAACTGTGCGGATTGTTAAGTTGTTCAGCGAGTTGGGATGGATCATGTCGTAAATGTCGGAGACTTTACGATCGCCATCTGCTAAAATCGGATAATTGAGGGTGACATTTTGAGTTTCCTCAATATCTTTAATCCAGCCCATGTGAGAATCCACATCATCGACGCTGAGGGCAATGGTTTTGACGCCGCGCTTTTCAAATTCAGACTTTAGACGGGCCACTGCACCGAGTTCTGTGGTGCAAACTGGAGTATAGTCTTTCGGGTGAGAAAACAACACGACCCAGCTATCCCCAGCCCAGTCGTAGAAATTGATTTCGCCTTCAGACGAAGCTTGGGTAAAGTTGGGAACTGTATCGCCTAATCGCAGAGTCATAACTGATTTCCTCTAATTTTATTTAAGGACTGTTCCTTATCATGCCATAATTGCCCGGTTTCTCGATCGAGCTGTAAAGGATTCTAAACTTTTTGGTCGATCGATCGGCAATTCCACTACTGTAATGTATGTGTGGCTTATACCGCTAAATTTTCTTGCTATGGTTTACTTTCTGCTGAAGGCAATACAGCCTATTTTAGTCCCGCTGTGTTTTGTCTCCGCCTGGGGCTTAGTTTTTTTGCTTTTTTTGAGTGTCGGGCGTACTGTCGCCGACTCCCTGCGTCGAGCTCAGCGGATGCACCAAATCCCTTGTGCTAACTGCGTATTTTTCACCGGCGACTACCACCTCAAGTGTCCCGTTCAGCCTACAATAGCTTTATCTGAAGATGCGATCGACTGTCCTGATTATCGATCGCATTCAGGAACTTACGGTTAAAAAATCCGGCCACCGCTTTACATATTTCTTAACATCTCTGGCTCTTTCAATTAAACTTAAGTTGTGGTAAAGAGATTTTCCGGAGTGTCGAAAGAATGCTAATTCAAAAGCTAAATGACTGCGACGAGTTTATTGCTGGCGACGGTACTCAACTGCGAGAATTGCTGCATCCAGACAAACAAGCTGTGGATTTGCGTTACAGTTTAGCCCATGCCACTTTGCCAGCGGGACAAACTTCTGCGCTACACTCCCTGACAACTTCTGAAGTTTACTACATCCTCAGTGGCGTTGGGGAAATGCACATCAACGACGAAAATCAATTCGTGGAAGCCGGAGATGCAGTTTACATTCCCCCAAACGCCAAGCAGTTTATTTACAACTGTGGTATGGAGCCACTAATATTTATTTGTATTGTCGATCCCGCGTGGAGAAAGGAAGACGAGACAATCCTGTAATTTTCTAGTTTTTATCCTTTTATGCTCGTTACCCGGCTCTGCCCGGTAACGCATATCTAGAGGCTCTGCCTCTACTGACAAAAACATCACAACCCGAAAATCTCTTTTAACAACAACAGCACCCCGCCATATGTACCGAGTGATTTCCTCTTTTTTCAACTTCGATGTGGAGTTGCAATAATCCTCGGATTCAGTTGCATTGCTCCCCTCTAATTAGTTGAGGAAGTGTCAGCTTTGTTGGTGGGTGCTGCTATTGGTTTTTAATGAGACAGATGTGAGATTAAACAGCGTTTTTACTCCTTAGATTCTATTGTGAACTTCGCTGTGGTATCTAGAGGTTGTATCTGTCAGAGAAGCTTTTTGTTCGCTTCATATTATTAATTTAGCACCTTCTTCTAGAAGCGCAAGTACCTGCAACTAAACTTTACATTTTTAGAAGTAACTGCGGATAATTATGAAGTTAAATTAAGTATTGAGCTTTCTAGCTGCTCAGCTAAAATAGTAGAGTGCGGTTGTGCTTGCTGCTGCGAGAAACGGCATAATATTTGTATGAAAACAACCAAACTCATCAAACTGTGCGCCTTATCGATGGGCATCTTCCTGCTGTGCAGCAGTGTAGTGACAGCGCAAACGACGGCGAACCCTCAACCTGGGCAAACTTACACTAACCAAGAGATTCTGCAACAGTTGGTAAAGGCAAAAGTCGTGTATCTGGGAGAAACCCACGATAGCGCGGAAGACCACCAAGCTCAACTAAAGATTATCCGAGAAATGCAGCGGCAAAATCGGAAAATTGCGATCGCGATGGAAATGTTTCAGCGTCCCTTCCAAAGTGTGATCGACAACTACTTAGCAGGTAAACTGACTGAACAGCAATTAGTCGAGCAAACAGAGTACGATCGCAGATGGCGCTTTCCCTGGGAATCTTACGCCCCCATTTTGCGGTTTGCCAAAGAAAATCAACTACCTGTCCTCGCCTTAAATACACCCTCCGAAGTAACGAGAAAAGTTGCCAGTCAAGGTTTAGAAAGCCTCACTGCCGAGGAAAAAAAGCACATTCCCCCAATATCAGAAATTCGCACCGACAACCCCGAATACCGGCAACTGCTGCTAGAAGTTTTCCAGCAACACCAAAAGGCAGGACAGGGAAATAGTACGGCTTTTGAAAGATTTTTGCAAGCCCAAGTTTTGTGGGACGAAACTATGGCAGAAAAAATCGCTGAATTTGTCAAAGCAAACCCCGACTATCAAGTTGTGGTGTTGGCGGGTAAAGGACACATTATTTACGGTTACGGCATTCCCAGTCGCGTCGAGAGGCGTTTGGGAGTCGGGAATGTAAAAGTGCGATCGGTTTTACTCAACTCCAATGACAATCCTGTTTTGTCGGCAGATAGACCCATTGCTGACTTTGTTTGGAATCACTCGGAATAGTACAATTATACGCGGAAGCAATAATCAGGAAAAAATCAATGACAAACAGACCAAAAATACTTGCATTTGCCGGAAGTACCCGCGAAGCATCCTATAACAAACTGCTGGTAAAAGTTGCGGCGGCTGGGGCTACGGCGGCGGGTGCAGAAGTTACTTATGTAGATTTGCGCGATTTGCCGATGCCGCTATTTGACGAAGATTTGGAAGCCAAAGAGGGAATGCCAGAAAATGCCCGCAAATTTAAGGAATTGATGGTAGCGCATGACGGGTTTTTGATAGCTTCCCCTGAGTATAACAGTTCAATTACGCCTGTGTTGAAAAATGCGATCGATTGGGTATCGCGCCCAGCACCGGGTGAACCGGGATTGGTGGCATTTACTGGCAAAGTAGCGGTAATTATGAGTGCTTCCCCAGGGGGAATTGGCGGTTTGCGGGGATTAGTGCATTTGCGATCGATCCTGGGGAATATTAACGTATTGGTGCTCCCGGATCAGAAAGCAATTCCCCAAGCTTTTGAAGCATTTAATGCTGACGGTACGATGAAAGATCCCAAACAGCAGGACGCTGTTGAGAATCTCGGTGCTAAGTTGTCTAATGTGCTGTCGAAATTAATCGCCTGAAGCAATAAATTCATTTTGCAGTAGGGACACAGCAATGTTGTGTCCCTAATCCTAGTATCTGTTATTTGGCTGGCTGCATCAAGTGCGATCGCCAACCGCAGACTTTTCCGAGTTTCTTCCCAGGTTTATTCTTGGATATTCCCACAGGCTAACTCTTCGACATAGCCAATATACCACTCATCTACTTTTTCCCACACCGCAGTAAATCTATTTACCCTTGTGCCTCTACTTGAAAAGGGGTATAATTTTATTTCATAGAGATAATAGCTCGTGAAAACATTACCACAAATTGTACCACCACCGCATCACCCGATCGACGTAAAATAAAACCACCCGATCGCAGATTGGCAGAAATAGACAACAGTAGACATACTTAAACCATCGGTCATCGGTCGGTATATTTCTTCCAAACAGCAGGGCAGGCGTGGGAGACTCCTCCGTCACGCCTGCCCTGCAGTTTTATTTAATAATTGCTCGATTTCCTACGGGATTGCTTCACTCGCGCGTAAATTACCCCATTTTTTTCTTCTTCCAAGCCTCCACAAACGGCAAAAACACGGACACCAACTCCTGCCGATTCATCACCAAAGTCGGATAAGAAATCCTGCCGTAATTCTTCCCCACTTCCAGCGGAAAAATAGCCGGGGCTTCCAGCGGCAACCAAACCGCACCAGCAGCCTTCACAATTACCCAACTCCCCGCAATATCCCAAATTTTCGGAGTCGCTTCCACCCCTCCCATAGCCACACCCGAAGCCACAGTCAAAAAATTGTAACTAGCCATGCCCAACATCCGAACTTTACTCGGAAGATGAGGCCCGATTCCCACACTCCGCGAACACAAATTAAAAAAATGATTGCCGCTCATTTTATCAGCAGTCGGCCGAATTTGCTGCCCGTTTAAAAAAGCACCTTGAGGCATATTGTCAAACACGCCGCCCGTAAAATCAGGTGCATAAAAACCGTGAAAAGACTGATTAATTGGCGGCAAATGCACGCAGCCAAAAACCGGGGTTCCGCGATACAACAAACCCAAAGAAATACCCCAAATCGGAATTCCCCTAGCAAAATTAGTGGTAGCATCCAAAGGATCTACAACCCAGCACCATTCAGTATCGGGGAAAACGTGTTCGCCCTCCTCACTTAAAATCCCGTGACTCGGAAAAGCAGATGCGATCGCACTTCTAATTTCTGCATCCGCCCAATTATCGGATTTCGTCACCAAACTCCCGTCATCCTTTTCATCCGCTTGCGCGGAACCGAAATCTTGCAACAACTGCTGTCCGACTCTCTCGACAGTAACCCGTGCAAAACTTAAAATAGAATCCCAAAAATTAGTCATTAGTTATTCGTTCTTAGTTATTGGTTATTGATTATTCGTTGTTGGTTATTCGTTATTACAACTGCCAACTAACAACTGCCAACTGCCAACTGACAAATGCCAACTGACAACTGACAAAACCTTAGTCTAATTCATTTTCAAGAATAGTGGCGATCGCACTTTTAGCATTATCCTGAAACTCCCGAACATCCACCCTACCCAACAACCAAACAGCCAGAATCATACCCGCCGCCGGCACCGCAAACACCAACCCGTAAGCCAACATCGGCACCCCAAACAAACTTCTGCCCAAATCCAAAATAGCACCGCCACTAATCGTCGCCACACCTCGCGCCATCGCCTGCGACAAACCCCAAGCGCCAATAAAAGTCCCAGCAGTTTCTGCAGCAGTCAAATCCAACATCAAACTCAGCGCACCAGTCGTCGTAATACCTGAAGCAAAACCAAAAAACATTAAAGCCGACTTAAACACAATTGGATTACCAGTAAATCCAGATAAAATAATTAAACCAAAACAAGCCGCCACCGACAAACAGCCCAACCTAATCGTATTTTGCTTGCCAATGCGCGGCACAATTAAAAAACCAGTGGCGCTCAAACCGATCAGAGTACCAGTACCATAAATAGCATTCAACCGAGTAGTTTCCGAAATCGGCATCTTAAAAATTTCCCCGCCGTAAGGTTCCAAAACCGCATCCTGCATAAACAAGCAAATTGTCATAATCAGCAGGAAAGTAAAAAACAAACCGGTTTGGCGGCTAGCAGTCAAAATCCGCAGCGCACTTCCCAGAGTAATTTTATCTTCTCGATTCACTGCGGACGATCGCGCCCCGTAGCGCGAATACTTTTTCTCAACCCCAAAAGTGGCAATCCCCACCAACAGCAAAACCAGCGCCGGCACCTTCACAAACAAACCATTAATCGAAGCCTGCAAAACTTCTCGCGGCACATCCCCATCAATTTGCTTCAGCAAACCGCTGCTAACAATCGCCCCGATAATAATACCAACCATCAGCATCGACCACACCACACCCACCAACTTCGATCGATCCTCCTCATCCGAAACATCTACCAACAAAGCCGCAAAAGGAGTCGAACTCGAACAAATAGCAATACCGTAAAGTGCAAAAATCAAACCCAACAAACCCACCCAACCGTAAGTAGGAGTAGTCCACCCCACAGCCTCCAAACTGCTGCCCAAGCGCCACATCACCTGTACCGCCAAAAAAGCAGAAATCACAAACAAAACGCTTCCTACCCACACATAACCCGTGCGGTGATGGCCAAACAAAGGCTTAGCATCAGACATTTGCCCAAACCACACCCTAGCCGGCGCGACAAACTGGTGCATCGCCAGGGTACCCGCCACCACAGTAGCCGGAATCGCCAACTCTTTAATCATGACGCGATTGAGCACCCCCAGCGTCAAAATCGACATCATGCCCAATCCCATCTGAAACAAACCCAACCGGAACATAGTCGCGAGGGTAACTCTTTTGATAGCAGGAGTCGCGGAATCTGTTAATCTAGAATCTGGCAAACGGTCGATCGACATAACTATTCAAATAAACACAGCATGACTCATTTATAGTAACTGAGATACCCGCCACCAGCCGCCATTCCTCCCCAGGCTAGAAGCTCGATCGCGAGTATTTATATAAAAATAATAGATAATAAAGAATTGTGGATTTACCAACCGTGACAACCATTACCCTAGGACAAAATGGCCCAGCCGTCATTCCCCTGTGCGTCGGAACTTGGGCTTGGGGCGACAAACTATTTTGGAACTACGGCAGCAACTACGGCGCCGCCGAAGTCGAAGCAGCATTCAAAACATCCCTAGACAGCGGAGTCAACTTTTTCGACACAGCCGAAGTCTACGGTAACGGCTTGTCAGAAGAATTGCTGGGGCAGTTTCTCAAAAAAACCACCCAACCCGTGCAAATAGCCACAAAATTCGGCCCCGTACCTTGGCGGATTACAGGAAAATCAGTTTCCGACGCTTTGAGTGCCAGCTTAAAACGCTTGCAAGTAGAACAAATAGCCCTCTACCAAGTGCACTGGCCCTTCACTTTTTTACTGAGTCAAGAAACCCTAATGAACGCCTTAGCCGAGGAAGTCAAACAAGGCAGAATTCAAGCAGTAGGAGTCAGCAACTATTCAGTAGAACAGATGCGGCAAGCCCACAAAATACTAGCAGCCAGAGGCGTTCCCCTAGCAACAAATCAAGTCCGCTACTCATTGCTGTCGCGGCAAGTAGAAAAACAAGGAATTGTGAGTGCAGCCCGCGAATTGGGCGTCACAATTTTAGCGTACAGCCCCTTAGCCCAAGGATTGCTCACCGACAAATACACAGCCCAAGAACAACCTACAGGAGCCCGCAAAATGGACTCCCGCTTCAGTAAAAGCGGCATCGAAAAAATCGAATTAGTCATGTCCACCCTGCGGAAAATGGGCCGAAAGCGCGATCGCACGCCCGCCCAAGTTGCCCTAAACTGGTTAATATGCCAAAACGGAGTCATCCCCATTCCCGGCGCCAAAACTGCCAAACAAGCCCAAGAAAATGCAGGCGCATTAGGCTGGAATTTGAGCCAAGATGAAGTCAATCAATTAGAACTAATGACTCGTCCTTGGCGAGAATAAATTTGTTAATTGTTGACTGTTGACTGTTGACTGTAGGTTGTTTTTACTTCGGTCTACCCAACCTACAGTTCACTGCCTTCTTCCGATTCTTCACCTTCGATAATTAATCCGTGTATCCGTGTCAAAATCAGTGTCGTGCCTTCCTTCTTCCTTTGTCTTACTATGAAAATCTTAACTGACTGGGGCTTCACACGCGAAGGCTGGCGCAATAACAGCCGCGGCGAATATTTAGTTTTGCTTCAAGGAGGATTGCTCACAGGATTTGTAATCTTACCAGTTTATCAACTGCCAGGATTAAAAATTCAATCAACCCACTTACTTTATATTATCTGGTTTATGGCCAGTATTCTCGGCTTAACCGGATTAATTTTCATCATCAAAGGATTGATAGACTTAGGAAAAAACCTCACACCTTTACCATATCCCAGAGAAGACGGAGAATTAGTCCAAACAGGCATTTACGGAATAGTGCGGCATCCATTATACAGCGGCTTAATTTTAGCAGCCCTCGGCTGGACACTTTTCCAAATGAGCATATCCCACTTAATAGCCAGCGCACTATTAATAATACTTTTCGAGATCAAAGCCAACCGAGAAGAAACCTGGTTAACCAAAAAATATCCAGACTATTCAGAGTACCGCCAGCGAGTAAAAAAAATAATTCCCGGAATTTATTAAAAGTTCGATCTAAAAACCTCGCTGTCAACAGTCAACAGTCAACAGTCAACTGTTTAAAGACCATTACCAATTAGAATAAACGGTGCCCAGTAGTATGGATGATGCAAACGACTGGCCACTGACGGTTTCAAACCGCTGCGAGTTTGAGCTAAAATTGATAAATTGGCCGATCGACCGAACACCGAATCATCACCTGTAATTAAGGCAATTTGCGCTTTTTGCAAAGCTTCTGCCTTCTTATTTCCTGACAGCAACGCCGTATAAAAAGCAATCATCAATGCTTGAGTACCGCCATCATGTACTTTCCATAAAGAAGCGATCGCAGCTTTTGCTCCTGTTTCCTGTATCTGGTAGCCAAAACCTAAAATTTCTTCTCCATTACCTAGTTTACCACCTATCCCCGTCTCGCAAGCACTCAATACTACCAAGTCTACATTTAGTAGGTTTAAAGTTTGAATATCGGGCAGGGTAATTACAGCCCCATCACCTAGCAAAATAAACGAATCTTCTGGTTGTCCGGTAACAAACATAGCATGAGTTGCCAAATGAATAATGTTATAATCTGGCAAGCGGGGAATCATTGTGGCACGATTGAATTCCCGATCTATTAATTTTGTAGTTCCTGGCATCATCGCAGCTAAATTTTCTACTTCCAGCCCCGCAAATGGCAAACCAGACAAACCAAATCGAGTAGACCCCCGTTCAATATTATAACGACCCGCAGCAAAAGCACCAGCTAAAATGCGAGGTTGAGAAGCCGTTTCTACATTGAATTTTGTGAGGCTCGTAGCAGTAATATTATTAATGGCAAACCGCTGCCCCAACCATTGTTTACCATCATATAAAGCTGCTAGAGGAATGTAGCGCAACTGTCCGTCAGGAGCATAAATAATGCTTTTAGCTTGTGCTTCAGTCAGATCGTCTTCTAGGGGTTTGATTAACCAATTATAAAGTTTCTTAGCTGGGATTGTGGCATCGGATGTGGGATCTTCCAAAGCCATGCGAAATTCCACAATTGCTTGATTGAGTTCTTGTTTTTTAACTGCTACAGTACGTCGGAATGGGGGAGAGTCAGCAGTTGTTATTACCAATTCTAAACGGTCTTCTAAAATTAAAGGCTGAATCAATACGGCTTTTTTTTCTAACCGCTGCAATAGGTCTCCCCGTATGGTATTGAGTTGAGCTAGATTCACAGTTTGTACTCTAGCATTAGGGCTGAGTAGTCGGACAATAGCAACAATTTCAGCGGAGTTAATAAATTCATTGAATGTGCCGCGCATTTCCTGCTGCATTTGCCTGAGATTGGCGATTTCTTGTTGCTGTTGGGAGGTGCGGTTAGCTACGGGAATTTTTTCTAATTCAGCAAGCTTTCTGCCTAGTTGAATTTCTCTATTTAAAATTTCCTTGTGCCTGTTGCGAATTTGCTGTTCTTGAGGAGTTAAGGGAATGCCTTGTGCCGTTTGTTCGTTTCCCCGAACGGAACGGAGATAATCTTCTATTTCTTGAATTTTGAGTAAATCGAGGACTTGTTGTGCTTCTAAAACTCGGTCTTGTTGCAGTAATAAATCGGCGAGACGGCGGTAGGTATCGGCGACAGTTGTTGTATAAGAGCGCTGTTGTTCGGCGGGGAGAGAGCGTAATTGGGTGCGAATTGATTCGGTAATGTTGACAGATTCTTTATAGAAAATTATGGCTAATTCTGGTTGATTTTGTTTGGAGATTACGTCAGCAATGTTACTGAGAGTAATTCTTTCTCCAGGGCGATCGCCTACTTCTTTACGGATTGCTAAAGATTCCTGATATAATTGCAAAGCCTGGGAATATTGACTAATTATTTGATGAACTGTACCTAAACTGTCCAGGGTATCACCTACATCCTTACGATTGCCAAGCTTTTGGAAAATTGACAATGCTTGTTTGAGGACATCTATGGCTTGAGAATACTGACCTAACTGCTGGTAAACTACGCCTAAATTGTTAAGGGTCTTTCCAAATCCTGTAATATCGCCAATCTCTTTCCTAATAATTAAAGCTTGCTGATAGGAGTTTAATGCTTGGGCATACTGACTCATTTTAACATAAACCAAACCAATGTTATGAAGAGTTGTTCCCATGCCTCGTTTATTATTTGTTGCTTGATAAGTAGCTAAAGCTTGTTGATATAAGTTTAGTGCTTCCGAGTATTGACCCAGTTCGCTATAGGTTGAACCAGTTCGATCGAGAATATCAGCTTTATAAGTAGGATTATTTAAAATTTCAAATATCGCTAACGCTTGCTGATAAAACTCTAAAGCACGAACATACTCTCCCAAATTTCCGTAAATTATTCCAAGATTGGCTAAGGCACGTCCTTCACCAGCTCGATCTCTCTCTTCTCTACTAATAGTAAGAGCTTTTTGATAGAACTCTAAAGCACGATAATAATCCCCCATTTCTTGATAAACAGCACCAAGATGATTGAGAGTGTTACGAACTCCTGCTCGATCGTTAAACTCTTGACGAATAACGAGAGCTTGCTGCAATACTTCTAACGCTGCTTGGTATTCGCCTAATAATCCATATACGTCTCCAAGATTGTGGAGAGTAGCTGCTTCCCCAGTACGATCGCCTAAATTTCGACGCACTTCTAACAATACTCCGGACAGTTTTTAAGCAGCCAGAGTACCATAAGACAAGACTGAAGGAAGGTTAGGGTGATTTAAAA
>NZ_JAUBOY010000107.1:0-5067 GCF_036700465.1 Microcoleus sp. T3_A4
TTTTGGATGTCGATGAGTTGGGCGGCGTTGGAGTCGAAGTTGAGTATGGGCTCTGGCTGGGGTTGGATAAATGTGATGAGAGGGGGCCCTTGCAGGGGGGCGCAACCGCAACTGGTATCGGGTTCGGGTACTGGGTTGAAGATGGGGGTTGGTTCTGGCGCTGGTGTTTGTGGTGTGGGTGTTGGTGTTGGTGGTGTGGGTGTGGGCGCTGGTGTTGGTGGTGTTGGTTCCGGCGCTGGTGTTGGTGGTGTGGGTGTGGGCGCTGGTGGTGTGGGTGTTGGTTCCGGCGCTGGTGTTGGTGGTGTTGGTTCCGGCGCTGGTGTTGGTGTTGGTGGTGTGGGTGTGGGCGCCGATGTTGGTGGTGTAGGTGTGGGCGCCGATGTTGGTGGTGTAGGTGTGGGCGCCGGTGTTGGTGGTGTGGGTGTGGGCGCCGGTGTTGGTGGTGTGGGTGTGGGCGCCGGTGTTGGTGGTGTAGGTGTGGGCGCCGGTGTTGGTGGTGTGGGTGTTGGCGCCGGTGTTGGTGTTGGTTCGTTCAGGGGAATGGCAGAGACAGTAGCACTGGCGGGGCTGGTAGCGCCCTGGTTGTCTGTAGCGCTGTAGGTGAAATTTGCTGTTGTAAAGTTGGCTGTCGATTGGAAAAATAATTGGTTAATGTCAGCAGGTGTCAGAATTTGACCGGCGGTGACAATCCGGCCGCCGGTTTCGGGATTGCCTAAAAATATCAGCCCTTCATTTGCTGGTGGGATGGTGTTGATGGTGAAGGATGCGATCGACCCGTCTGGATCTGTGCCGCCTAGTCCTGCGATCAAGACAGTGCTGCTGGGGGCGATATCGAGGTCGACGTTGTTAGCTACTGGCGGTTGGTTGGGCTCCGGCAGCAGCGCCGATACAGTAGCGCTGGCGCGGCTGGTAGCGCCCTGGTTGTCTGTAGCGCTGTAGGTGAAATTGGCTTTTGTAAAGTTGCCTGTCGATTGGAAAAATAATTGGTTAATGTCAGCAGGTGTCAGAATTTGACCGGCGGTGACAATCGTTCCGCCAGTATCGGGATTGCCTAGAAATATCAGCCCTTCATTTGCGGGTGGGACGGTGTTGATGGTGAAGGATGCGATCGAGCCGTCGGGGTCGCTTCCTCCGAGTCCTGCGATCGCCACAGCGCTGCTGGGGGCGATTTCGAGGTTGACATTGTTAGCTATCGGCCGTAGGTTGGCGGGAGTCGGAGTCGGTGTGGGTGGGGGAGTCGGAGTCGGAGTCGGGGCAGAGGCGATGCTGGTGCTAACAGTTGCGCCGGGATCGCGGCCGTTATTGTTGTCGGGATTTGGGTCATTAGTTGTTGAGGTACTTCTTGCCGTGTTGCTGACAGTGCCGGTCGCCGGGGCTGGGAATCTGACAGTCCGGCTGACGGCCACGCCGTCAGCTAAGCTGGCAATGGGCGGAAAGCTGACAATGCCTGTGGCTGGGTCGTAAATACCGCCGTTGGATGCTGTAACGCCCGTTAAACCGGGAACGATGCTGTCTGTAACGGTGATGTTGGTAGCGGTACTCGGCCCTCTGTTTTCGGTGAGAATTGTGTAGGTGACAGTCGAGCCTGCGGCTACAGTAGAGGGCCCGGTTTTGATCGTAGCTACATCGGCGCTATCGGTGATCGTGGTAGTGACTCTTGCCGACGGGCTGCTGCCGTTGTTGTTGGCAGGATTGGGGTCTGGGCTCGTTGAGGTGCTGCTAGCAGTGTTGGCGATGGGGCCGCCGGTGGCGGGAAGTGGAAAACGGACGGTTCTGTTGGTGCTGGCTGTGCTGGCTAGGGATGTGATCGTCGGCCAAGTCACAATACCTGTAGTTTGGCTGTAAGTTCCGCCCTCCGAGACGCTGACTCCTGTTAAACCCGGAACAATGGTGTCGCTGATCACCACATTGGTTGCCGCACTCGGCCCACTGTTGGCTGCCGTAATTGTGTAGGTAACAGTCGATCCGGCTGCTGCCGTAGCGGGCCCGGTTTTGATCGTAGCTACATCGGCGCTATCGGTGATCGTGGTGGTGACTCTTGCCGACGGGCTGCTGCCGTTGTTGTTGGCAGGATTGGGGTCTGGGCTCGTTGAGGTGCTGCTAGCAGTGTTGGCGATGGGGCCGCCGGTGGCGGGAAGTGGAAAACGGACGGTTCTGTTGGTGCTGGCTGTGCTGGCTAGGGATGTGATCGTCGGCCAAGTCACAATACCTGTAGTTTGGCTGTAAGTTCCGCCCTCCGAGACGCTGACTCCTGTTAAACCCGGAACAATGGTGTCGCTGATCACCACATTGGTTGCCGCACTCGGCCCACTGTTGGCTGCCGTAATTGTGTAGGTGACAGTCGAGCCTGCAGCCGCAGTAGGGGGCCCGCTTTTGACCGTCACTACATCAGCGCTATCGTTTGTAATAGTGGTCGTGACTCTCGCATTCGGGCTGCTGCCACTGTTGTTACCGGGTACGGGATCGATCGTACTGCTGCTGCTGAATACACTGTTTGTAATAGGGCCGAGTGTAGTTGGGGCCGTAACAGTTACCGTGCGCGTGGCGGTGGCCCCAAGAGGTAAATTCGGAATACTCCAGGAAACCAGTCTCGTTGTCGGGTTGAAAGTGCCGTCGCCGTTGGTACTACCAAATACTGCCCCGTCGGGCAATCTATCTTCAATCACCACGTTTTCGGCGTCGTTCGGGCCGTTATTTACTGTCGTAATTGTGTAAGTAATGGGGCTACCCGGTGCCGCTGCGGCCGGGCCTGTTTTCGTTGAGGCAACATCTGCTGTAGTAAGCGGCACGTCTATAGTTTGGATAGACAAAGTGCGAACGTCGTGAATATTTGTTGCGTCTCCCGTTGAACCAGCAAAACCAAATTTGAATGTTGCCGGTATTGGCTCGTTTATCTCCTCTTCTAAATTGGCAATGTCGATAAGAGTCTCACCCGGATCTGCAAACGAACCATTATTGTTGAGATCAAAGTTAACAGTGAGACGGTTTGGCGTTGCAGAAGTGGGGGGTTGCAAAATAATTTGAACTCTTCTTCTGGCTGCTTCGCGATTGCTAGTAATGGCGTTGATCGGCCCGTTTGGAGGCAGAGGATTTACGGTATCGGGAATATTATCTATTCCCTGCGGCACAAACGTAGAAGTTAAAAATCGATATTGCGTAACTTCGCTACCTCGAAGTGTTACCGAATCTGCTCTACGAGTCACCCCAATTCCGCCTACACGCCCTTGAGTTTCACTTGAGAAATTTCCAAATTCATCCAATCCAATTCCTAAATAACCTCCCCGTAAACCGGACTGATTTGTATCTGTATTTTGGGCGTAGCCGAGAGACCCTCCATAGCCTCCAGCTACTGTTGGGGTCACAGTACCGTCAATTAAAAAGAAACTTATGCCGTCCCCTGTCCGCCCTGCTAAATTCGGACGTGCAGTCCCGTCGTAGGCAAATATATCGAAGACAATGTTAAGACCGCTATTGACGGGAACCTGACTGTTATAGATGACAAAAGTAGATTGGTCAAAGGTTCTTGTAGTTAATCTTAACGCCCCGCTGCCAACCGGGTCTATGTTCAAACCCGGAAAACTCTCCGTTCCGGTTCCTGCTGTTAAAGCTGGAGCGTCAGACGTGCCTGTTACCCCAGAGATCCAAGGCCCGATTAGACGTGCGTCTTGAAAACTTTCGTCCACTAAACTAATGAGGACAGCGCTGTAAGTTTCCTGGGTTTTTGTTTCAAAGGCTATTGGGGTTTTTACTCGTCCTGCTGTAACATTTAATTGCCAGTTTCCTCCTAATTTTGCACTGCCAATTAGATTATTGGAAGCCGCTATATTTGCGCCTGTTAATTCTCTGAGCTTCTGCACGAAAGCAATCCCGGATTGTCCAGCCCCAACCTTACACGCTAATAATAAAATATCGGCTTTTTCCGTGAAGGCATGGCGCCACTGTTGCAAATGCCGAGCGTACTTTGGTAATTTTTTATCCTTCAGTAAAGTTGACCCCAGTTGCACCGAAGCTTCATTGCCGTGAGCAACTATCTGAAGGCTGGCAATGGAGCTGCGTTTAGCTAGAATATCAGTAATTTGTTCTACTCCGTCCAGAGTTCGATCAAGGACAATTATCTCTGTCCCCGGTTTGACTCCGCTGGCAAGATGCTGATAATTCTCTACCCTCGGATCGATGCAAACTAAATGTTTTTTACGTTGAGTATTGACGCCCCGACTCGCTTTTGTTAAACAGGAAATATTGATAGCCCGATCACCGACTAACGGCGCCCCAATCAAAGAAATTTTTATGCAGGCAGTGTCGCGACGATCGCAACTTAATTTGTGAATTGGCGAAGAGTAGTTGCACCATAAATTTTTCATGAGTTAGATAGCTCCTTGATTTGTTAATTGTCAATCTTCAGTGGTAGATATTATTGTTAATTGCTAATGGAAATCTCTAATTACTAATTTCTCGACTTCGCATACTTAACAAGTTCTATTTACTTCGATTTTTTTTTGCGCGACATCTTCCTAAAGTAGCAGTTAGCTGTATTTACCTGGTAAATCAGGGGTTTTTTAGCCAATTCAGACGTGGTGCTGCATTATTTTATGATGAAAAAAATGATCGCAATCTACGAAAATACACCTTTTAATTAGATATTTTTTTACCTAAATGCAGTTGACAAGGCTTCCTATTTGTAGTAAACAAAGCTTGGATTTCCGATTTTAACTCAGACTTGATTCTTTATCAAAAACCAATTTTAGGGCTGTCAATCAGCCCAATGTCAGATAATCTATATTTCACTCAATAAATGGTTATAAATTTTGTAATTATCAACTTCGTTTTCTGGCTTTTGTCAAGAATGAATGACTCACCAAAAACCCATTTTAGAGCCGTAGCAAGTCGAATCAGCAATAATTCATCGGCTTGAGATTTTTTGTAGTAATAATTAAAAACTCGGTTTATTCAACAAACCGAGTTGCTATAATTTTAGGAAAAATGCAGCGAATTTAATGCGCTTTGTTATTAAGGAGAAAGAGTGAGAAAATCCAGAGCAGTGAGAGAATTATCAGCACCAAAAACCTG
>NZ_JAUBOY010000052.1:0-47376 GCF_036700465.1 Microcoleus sp. T3_A4
GAGATTGCACTCACTTTTTTCACTTCTCTATTTTATTGCGATCGCATTCCTCTTTAAAAACTGTCCGGAGTATTGTTTTATTTGGTCTTGGTTAAGCAAAGCCGATGCCAATCTGATGTGAGAATCAGCATCATTGGAGTCACTTCTAATTGCAGTTTCCCAGTGGACAATCTCCTCCTCTATAGTCTCCCATTGAAGTTCTTCGCTAGAATTTTGTTGTCTGGGAAAGCCTTCGAGACCGTAATTTTTGATATTCAGAAATGTCGCAATGACTTCGGCTTTTTTATGCTTGTCTCCCAAACCAGTGCTGAAGTATGAAGTTAAAGGCACAGACCGCTTGCCTGACTCCAGCACCAGACATACACGATACTTAATACTCTCACTATCCTCAATCTTCTGTATTTCCACACCTGAAATATCTTGAATCAGGTGTTTGACCACTTTGATTTTGAAAATGAGTGGTTGTTCCCACTTGAAAGTCAGATGACCGAGATTTTTATCAAATGTAACGCTCTCAATCTGTGAGAATATCACCAACATCAAACCAATTACAGCAAATAAATAAAGGAAAACACTGCCGGAATACCAACCAAAAGGCAAACCAAATGCCAAAAAACTACCCCCAACGAATAGATTCATCCAAAATCCCGCCGTCTCTCGCAGTTCCAGCTTGTCTGATGTTTCTTTCATGATTTCATATTTAATTAATTTGCAGCTAATGTTATTAACATAATCAAACAAGCCCAAGTGAAAGTCAATTCATTAAATTCATTAATTAAGTTCATAAAAGTCATATTTCTATCTTTGGGGCGGGCAGGATGCCCACCCCCACAAGAGTTTCAGGGAAATGGGCTGTTTCCCGATCGCGTTTCTGGTGCGATCGCAGACAGTGCATTTCCAGATAATGCTAGGATCGTAGAACAAGTAATTGCGATAAACTTTGGTGAATTCATGGATTTTTGTCCAACTCTATGTATCATCTTTTACATCTAATTGTCTATAATGTCACGTTTTATAATTAACAAAAAGCTTGAAGAGAGGACGAGCGTCCTTTCTTCAAATTGCAAAACTCAACTATCGAACAATTCACCAAATGCCGAATCAATATCATCCTCAGCAACATCCTCAGACTTAGCAACTGAATGAGTAGGAGACTCCGGCGACAATTCAGCAATTATCACAGCAATATCAGTCTTAGCAACAACCTCAGACTTAGCAAGTGAATCAGTAGGAGATCCCGACGATTTTGGCGACTTCACCGAATGCACATTTGCTACTGGTGATTCTGCCACAGTTTCCACAACAATAGACTTAGATTTTTTGACATTAATTACAGGTGAATGTGCTCCATTTTCTCCATTTTTACTGGTTTCATTCCGCAGCAACATTGCCATCAAACCGTCCAGCAAACCCCCACTACCGCCGTTACCATTCACTGTGACATCGGGAACAACGCGAACGCTACCATCCGAAACCGCTTGCATCAGTTGCAACAGGGTGTAACTCTGCGTACCCAAAGCGTTGACACCAACTTGATAAGCATCCGCTTTTGCTTGTCCCATGAGGCGAATCCCTTCTGCTTCACCACTAGCGTGTTCGATCGCAGCAGTTGCACTCAGTTGGGCAATTTTCACCCCTTGTTCTGCCGCCACCACCTGATTTTGAATGTTTGCGATCGCAGTTGCACGCACCAATTCTTGACGTTGCGACTCTGAAATGCGCTGCACTTCGTAAGTTTTTTCTTGTTCCTGAGCAATTTTGCGATCGGTCAATGTTTGCATTAACTCTCCTGGCGGCGAAATCAAACCGATCAGCGTGTCAACAGCCTGCACATCATAGGCCCGCAGGGCTTGACGAACGTGTTCTGCAGCCTCTGCTTGGCGTTCGCTGCGCGCGATTAGAAAATCGAGTATTGTATATTCTTGAGAAGAATTGCGAAAATAATTGCCCACAATTGGACGCAGCACTTGGTCGATTAGATTTTGCATCGAACCTTGGCGCGAAATGACTCTCGGTGCATCCAAAGTACCGACATGAATGATCTGAAAAACTTCTAACTCAAAGGTGAATCCGTCAAAAGAAAGCAATTTCAAAGCACTTAAGTTGGAGTCGTAGCCGTGTTCTCCGCTGAACCGCGATGTGAAGTTTAAAACAACATCCGTAGTGGGAACAAGTTCTACTTTCATCACTTTTGTATTGATGGGATGTTTGCCTGGGTAAAGCGGTTCTACCCACACACCTTTATCGCCTTTATTGACAAGATTGCCGTGGGTAAAAGCGGCGCCACTTACATCTTGGTGCGATTTTCCCACATAGGAAATTACTACCCCTACATAGCCGATCGGCACTTCCGTCATTTTTACCTGTTCTACTTGCACAAACCAGGGATTGAGGTTCCAAGAACCAGATAAAATTACCTGTTCTTGCAAGCCCCTGCGCCCGCCACCTTTGATGAAAGATTGCGCTTTTTGGAAATTGTCGTGACCGGGAATTATCGGTCCGGCAATTTCACCTTCATCAATCGGAATCCCGTCTAGCACGTTCGCAATTCCCACGCGATCGGGAGCAAGTTTGTATAGTTGAAATTCCGACGGCTGCATACCCTTTGCAGTGGCATTGGCAGAAGTAATTACCTCAAATACTGCAGTATTAATCCGATAAGTACCAGTGGTGATGATGGCTAGTTGCCGTCCTTTTTCTCCACCGTCAGTGAGAAACTTTCGAGCATTTTGAAAATTGTCGCAATCGACGACTTTGCCTAAAATGCGATCGGGAGGAATGGTGGCTCCGTCATTGGCAATAATTAAACCGATTTCATCTTGAGGAACGACAACAACTGGTTCTTTGCGAATGCTATATTGCCAGGGAAAATAACCAAAATGCCAGCCAGGAGGAAGGGTATCTGCTTGCAAACCTCCTTCGCCATCGAGAGCAATCAATCTACTGGATGGCAAATTTTTGCGGGAAAATTTCTTGACAACAATTCCCACTTCTCGTTCGCCGATCGCAATTAATCCCAAAGTCCAGCCAATCTTCGGTATAAAGATGAAAATTAGGAAAATTGCTCCTACGGGATAGATCCAAATCGGAATGCTAAATCCTTCTGCTTGGGCTGGTTGAACTTCCTGGGCTTGGGGTGGCGGATTGCTTTGAGCGGAAGTTGGTGGGGCAAAAGCGCCTGCTGCTGCGATCGCGGTTGCGAAAGATACTGTTAATGGTAAAAGTTTGCGAAGCCAACGTGATTTAGTCATAGTTTTTAACCTGTTTTAAGCTCAAATGTACTGAAAAGTTGTTAACTACAATCAGTATTGAATAAATTTCTGTTGAAGTCAATTCATTAAAGTCATTAATTGTATTCATAAAAGTCATATTTGGAATATGATTGTGCATGAAATGCGATCGGTTCATCTCAAAATGAGTGACTAAAATTTCCATCCAATATTTAAAAGCGATCGTACAATCTGTAAAAAAGTACGATCGCCCTTATGCAAATCCTGCGCGCTAAACTAACGAGAATACGAAAATTATCAACAATAGTCCTGGACGCGCGGGTGCTCAGAAACCGGGTTTTTTTCGACAATACTTCGTTACAACCCACAGATTAAGTAAAAACCCGGTTTCTTTGGCTATGATGCGTAAGTCCAGTTGATATTAACCACCACCACCACCACCACCGCCACCACCACCGCCACCACCGCCACCACCGCCACCGCCACCACCGCCACCACCGCCACCGCCACCGCCACCGCCACCGCTCATGCTTGGCATTACTTCTTTATACTTGTGATAGTAAGAGCAGTGTTGACAGTTGCAGGTAACTTCCTGCTCTCCTGCACTGGTATATGTAGGACTCAACAAAACGTTATAAGTCCGTTTGAGATTGAGCGTTTTGCACTGAGGGCAGCGTCGATTATTGATTGCATTGGTGATAATTATTAATACAATCACTACAATGAGTGCAGATACCCAAATCAGGATAAAAGACATTACAAAAGGCTCAGAGTCCACAAAGACTTGTTCTTCCGAAGAAGATTGAGATTGATTGCCAGTTTGTTGCCAGCGAGGTTGAGGTACATTAAGAATTTGCTGGGGAAATGCAATCTGCACTTCTAATTCTTGCTGGGGTTGAACAGGCTGACTTGCCACAAATTCAAATGTTTTAGCATCTAGTTTGCGAGGAATGGCTGGCGTACCAAAATTCCTAAAAAACAGAACTTTACCTGACAAAGCTTCTGGTAATTTTACTCTAACTTTTGCGGCATTAATTGGGGCTTGGCGACCTGATGAAATGGCTTTCCAATAAACTTGAGTATCCTGACCATCTAGCTGCAATCCACCTACTACCCGATATTTGATAACAAAAGTATGTGATTCTGGCGCTTTTAATTGATGTTGCCAGCGAATCCAAAGTTGATTGTTTTCAATCCCGGTCGTACTGGCGATTTTTTGATTATTTTCGGCAACTGTCACATCTTTGATTTCATCGACTTTGCCTAAAGGAATATAGCGATATCGTTCGGTGTTGTAGTCACCGGTGAACACATATTTTTGCGTTTCAGTGACTAACATATCTCCGTTGGTCTGAACGTCGATTAGGACATTAATATTCTCCCAGTAGAAGGGTAGTTGTTGGGCGGCTACCTGAGTTAGTGTGACTATAAATATGGTCAATAAGGTGGTGAATAAATAAAGTATTTTTTTTAAATGCCGTTTGTTCATAATATAATTCCTACCTAACCGCTATTGATTACAATCATTCAATAGATTTCTTGTAAGGTCAATTCATAAAATTCATTACTTTAGTTCATAAAAGTCATACCTTTAGTCCGGCAGGGCTTGAAACCGTACCCCCAAATAGTAACGGAGGACGCGGCAGTGCGGTTTCCCTACCCCAAAATAATCGATCGCTCCCCTCGGATATAATCATCACCCGATTAATTGTCGGAGGACACGGCAGTGCCGTTTCCCTACCTCAAAATCATTGCTCATCCCCGCGAAAGATGTAACCATCGCCCGATTAATTGTAGGGAAACGGCACTGCCGTGTCCTAACTGGGGGTGATCTCAATATTCCTAATAAATTTAGCGTTGAAATACCGCGCTTAACAAAGTTAAAATTGTGCAGCCAAACAAAGCTTCAAATGTATATCTTCGCGAAGGTTTGTAAGGGTAAGAATTCCAAACGCGCAGTTTTCCATTAAAGCCGCGCGACGCTAAACTCAACGAAACTTGACGGTAGTTTTCCAAAGTTCGCTGAAGCAATTGCCCGATTAAAATGCTTAAACTCTGCATTCCCCGCTTCCAAGTGCGGTAGCCACAACGCGAGTTTTGGGCTATCCAAAGTTCATCGGCGATCGCCAATAAGCTAAAAATAAACCGATACATTAGTAATAGCAGTTCTGTGACCAACTCTGGACAGCGTAATTGTCTGAGAATCTGCAAGATTTCGGTAAATGGAACCGTCAAGAGAATGAAATACATACAGCTTGTCGATGCGAAGGCGCGGGCAAATAACAAGCTCACTTGGTATATTCCCGTGCGACTCACATACAGATAAAAAGTGCCGATGCTAATGCCCCAACCTTGCCAAATATCCCACCCAATTGCAGGGATACGATCGCCCGCAACCGCACCCAGCGCCAAAGCAGGCAAACTTGTCAGCAAAAACATCAACGGTAGCGACAGCAACCGCAAATACAGTTTCCCCGGAATACCCGCATAGACGACGATCCAGACAGCCAACCAAAGGCCGATCGACAATTGGACTATCGCCCCAGAAACTAGAGACAGAATTAAAAGGGCGATCGCAAATGATAACTTGTGAGATGGCGGCAACCCCCGCAAGCGATTTGTATAAGCGAGACTATCAATCTGATGGTTCATTCCGACGATTTATTATCAGACTGCTGCCGAGATTGCGATCGGCCTTTATACAACCCAATGACGTACCCAACTACGCCAGCCCCGATCGCCGCTTGAGACGCAAACAATAAACTTGAAATTTCTCCGCTAGCCGGCTCAAACAAGTGATTGAACCAAGGTTTATAACCCGGTTGAATTTCAGTAATTGCTTTCTTAGCTTGGTCATCGGAACCGCCGTATTTACCCCGCACAAAAACGAGAGGAAAGGCTGCCAGAACAATCACAGCGCCAGCCAACAGCCAATTTTGCCGCGAAGTAGATTGGTGATTTTTTGTAGTTTTTTGACTCACGGCGCCTCACTCCTGTCTCAATAATTTCAAAGTTTCTAACTCCGGCTTCCCGTAAGAATGCAGCCAGTTCCAGACCAATAGAGTCAGCAATCCCTCACTGATAGCCAGAGGTACTTGAGTGATAGCAAAGATGCCAGCAAACTTGAGAAACGAAGCTATAAAACCGCCACTAGCTGCTGGGAAAGCTAATGCTAATTGAATCGAAGTCGTCACATAAGTCAGTAAATCTGCCAAAGCCGCAGCACAAAAAATTGCCGCCCGCTGGCTACCAGTTCGCAACAGCAATTGATAGATAAAATACGCCGCGAAAGGGCCGACAATCGCCATCGAAAACATATTCGCTCCCAGCGTTGTCAAGCCACCATGCGCTAACAGTAACGTTTGAAAAAGCAGAACTAAAGCCCCCAGTACCGCCATCACCGAAGGGCCGAACAAAATTGCACCCAAACCGGTACCCGTTGGGTGAGAACAACTGCCCGTTACCGAGGGAATTTTTAAAGCAGAAAGCACAAAAGTAAACGCACCCGCCAAAGCCAACAATAGTTTAAGTTCGGGGTGTTCTTTTGTAATACGAGTAATCGATCGCAAACCTACTGCAAAAAAAGGCAACGCCACCATCCACCAAAACGCAGCCCACTGCACCGGCAAAAAACCTTCCGAAATGTGCATAGCTGCGGCGGGCGTTGCCGAACCCAGGACAATATAACAACTCAAGCCAGCCATCAATCCTAAGCTGACTAATTTCCGATTTCTGGCCTTCACACTGAACCTCGCAGATGAGACTATGTAAACTAACACATCGGCGGGCATCCTGACTCAGAAAGCGACAAGACTTTCATTACAGTTGCGGGACAGCGCCGGACTTGCACCGAACTTTCCCCGTTTCCTCTAACGGCTGCTCCCCATTAGAACCGACTGGTTAGACATAGTTTAGTCGATCGCGTAAGTCTCAGCAAATCTTTTACAAAAATTCATTCAGATTAACTCAGTCGAGATTACCTATCATCTTCTCTTCTCTTCTCTTCCTTCGCGTCTTCGCGGTTCGTTCCATAAATACTATTGCTAAACAAATCAACGGTATAATCTTAGTGAGTTTTGAGGAAAGCCGCCATGTTAGATTACAAATTCCCCAGGCACTGGCCCTCCGCCGATGAACTACCAGACTCAGATGAAACGCCTGTGGATAACGAACTGCAAGAACTAATACCAGGATTGTTAAAAGCAATATTGCTCATACTTTGGGCAGAACGCATGGACTGGTTTTTTGGCATAGATATGGGTATTTATCATCACCCGGATAAACCTGCCATTGTGCCCGATGCTTTCTTGAGTTTAGGTGTAGAAAGGTTTTATGATGAAGAATTGCGTCCCAGTTACGTGCTGTGGGATGAAAATGTTCTGCCTACTTTTGTGCTAGAAGTAGTTTCTCCAACTTATCGCAAGGAATACAGCACAAAGTTGGAGGAATATCAAGCTTTAGGCGTACTTTATTACGTCATTTATTCTTCCCGCCGCCGTCGTAAACCCCGTTTAGAAGTACACAAGTTAGTCAATGGAAAGTATGAATTACAGCCAGGAAATCCAGTTTGGATGCCAGAAATTGGTTTGGGGATTGGTTGTGAAAGGGGAAGTTATTCTGGGGTGACAAGGGAGTGGTTGTATTGGTATGATGCCGATGGAAAACGTTATCTGACTCCTGAAGAACAGGTGAAAGAATCCACGCAGCGCGCCCAACAGGAAGCCCAGCGCGCCGATCGACTAGCTCAGCGATTGCGGGAGTTGGGGATAGATCCTGATAATCTGGGCTGATGGCAATCAAGAGTACCAGACTGACCGACTCTAGACGCTCAGAAACCTGGTTTTTCAACAGAGCTCGATCGTCCTCAACGAAAGATTTTCAGGAAAAAACCCGGTTGCTGCGTCCAGAAATGTGTGAATATTTATCGCAAAAATCAGGAAAGATCGAGCTAGATTTGGGGAAAACAGAGAGTTGGACGGCAAACATTGAGATCCAGCTCGAAAACATGAAAATTAGGAGAGGTTGTTAAATAATGGTCATGAATCTGCGTTCTTACGATATCATCTGTTTTGGTGATGAAGTTCCAGGAGTTCTAGCTGTTATCTCGGCCTCCAGAGAATATCTTCGCCGCACAAAGCGTTATCCGCGAATTCTACTGATGTCGAAAGCAAGCTTGCAAGAAGGAATTGGCGGGCATTTGGTACGAGGTGGCCTTGCTTATTTAGATAGAAGTCAGATTAGTGAAGAACTTCAACAATCTTTAAAGTTAGATACCTTTGGTTCACCGGCGACAATCTATAAAGAATTTTTACAAAAATCCGGCGTTAAGGCAATTGCACTTGACCCCCGCAAAGCCAGTGCAGCGCTGAAAGAAATGCTGGTACAAGCTGGGGCAGATCTCCTCAGCAAAGTAGAAATTAAATCAGTTACTAAAGAAGGCCAAAAAATTGCCAGTATAACCACCTCTCAAGGTTTAGTTTATGCCGGCAAGCAATTTATTGATGCCACTGTCAATGCCGAATTAGCTCAAGCTGCCGGTGTGAGAAAGCTGAAGGGATTTGAAACATTTGGTCTGCCTAATTCAGAACTTCCAGTCACCCTCGTTTTTGAAACCCAAGGACTCAGTGCAAGAGCACTGAAAGAATTCGATTACATTTATCTAAAACGCTTTACCAACCGGGCCGATGCAGAGAGTCAAAAATTTTTGCTGTACGCTGCCGACAAGGATGCCCAACTAGCAGAACAACTCCGGCGGGAAATGACCGACACTAAAGGCAATCTCAAAACTCTGTGGGCGGGTAACGATTACATCGATGTTCGCTCGCCAGCTCTATCTGTAGCTTACCACTCCTTTAGAGGAAGAAAACTATCTTTTCCTGAAACCGGCATAATTCTAGATGAGGGAAATATAGCCATACTTCCAAATGATAGACTTTCGTGGAATGCGCTGTTATTTGCAGTCACCGCCAGCGAAGCAGAAGCCTTAGCTAGAAGCGGGAGCAAACCCACGGCTAATATGCAAAAAGAGATGTTATTTATTACAACTTGGCTGAGGAGTTTGGGGGCTACTTCTATTACTTATTCCTCAGAACTTTATATCAGACACGCTGGCAATGTGACGGGAGTTGTAGAACCTTTAACTGGCGCACAAATGCTGTTAGGTGGCGTACCTGCTAATGAAGCCCTGGCAACATTTAGCTATCATTTTGATGTACGGGGGGGCATCCCGGGTATTCGCGATAAAGCAACTCATCTAGGATGGTTTAAAAGTCTGAGTTTTAAACACCCTATCTTTAATGTTGGCATCCGCCACGCATTAATTAAAAACGTTCCTAACCTGGCAGTGGTCAGTCCGTGTTCTGGATTTGAAGGATTTGCCTGTTCTGTCGGCAGAATTGTGGAATTCAACGCCGCAGTTGGTCAAGGTGTGGGTATCGCTGCGGTTAATGCCATTCTAAATAACAAAAATCTAGCCGATGTATCTAACCGAGAAGTGAGACAAGTTCTCGCTGAAACAGGTCAGTTACCTAAAATTTTTGGAACTCCAAATAATGGTGAGGCAATGCTATTGGCGCAATTCGAGACTCTTGCCAGTTCCGATGCTATTGCGTAATATAAATTCCGGTTGCAGTCCTCATGATTGTTGACTGTTGACTAAGCTGTTGTGGCATTTAAATTGTATGTCAAAAAATAATCAAACTTTTTTGGGGTGTCCCACCCGCCCTGAATATACAATTTAAATGCTCAACTGTATTAGCCTACTCGTTAACAACCAATCCTTACTTTTTCTGCGGGCACTTCGGATGAATCCCCCCCTGCAAACAAATGTAAGCAATTTGACTTTTATCTAAATTTTTAGCCTCCGCAAAATCAACTCCTAGGAATCGACCGGATTTACTACCAGTCGGATTTTGAATAAATTGATCCGAAGCTGCCTTCCCCAGAAACACAGCGCCTTTAAAATCGGCTCTCGCTAAATTCGCGCCCCTAAAATCAACCGAACTCACCTCCGCATTCCGAAAATTCGCATCTTGCAACTGAGCATCTTTTAAATTCACGTTGGCGAGTTTAGTCGAAGTCAAATCGGCCTTTTGTAAGTTGGCGCCGCTCAAATCAGCACCGGACAAATCAGCACCTTGCCATTCCGATTTAGACAAATTTGTCAAGGACAACTGAGCGCCTTGAGCCTTCACTTTGGCCAAACGCGCGCCTGACAAATCCGCTCGCGACAAATTCGCGCTTCCTATATCTGCCCCGGTAAAACTTGCATTTTTTAACAGTGCTTCCTGTAAATTTGCTCCAATTAAAATAGCACTGCTGAAATTAGCTGAATTCAAATTGCCGTTTGACAAATTAGCTTTGTTCATGACAGCACGCACAAAAGTAGTGCGGTTCATTACAGCACTGTTCAAAGACGCCCCGACCAAATTTACTCCTTCCAAATTAGCGCCGCTCAAGTCAGAAATCCAATCGTCAAATGTACCCGGACGCCTGTCTTCGCCGGTGCCGTAAAAGCGAGATCCCTGCAAGCTGGCATTGGTTAAATTGGCATTTCTCAACTTAATTCCCGACAAGTCAACTTTGTTTAAAACTAAAGTAAACTGAGACGGGCCGGCAGGACTTTGAGCTAAATCCGTGCGGCTGAGATCCGCGCCGTTGAGCTGGCTGCTATACACTGTGAGAATTTTGCCGATCGCCCTTTGTACTGTTCGCAGGCGGGCGGCCGCTAACTCGCGTTCCGGGGCCTTGCCACCAAAGCGCAGGGAATCGAGGTCGTTGCTGAGGGCCTGATTCAACCGCTGCAAGTCAGGCAAAGCTTTCGGCCCGCTACTGACTAAAGCTTGCTGGATCGCGTCCAGCATGGCGCGGTTGTCTTCTTGAGCTAGCAAATCCGCTAGCAGGGGTACGGCGCGGGAGTCTTCCACGGCCCCCAAAGCCAAAATAGCCGATCGCCTGCCCGATGCCCCGCTAGCCGATGTGGGAGACAATTTGCTGACTAAAGCTACAAATAATTCGTCGTTCCGCTGCCGGGAATCCCGCAAATTTGCTTGACTTTGAGTGTAGATGAGAGTGCCGACAAACAAAGTTAAAATCAATCCCGCGCTGCCGACGGTAACTATCACTAAAGTTGTGCCTGGGTGTTGGCGCATCCAATTCCACAAACTGGCATTTGTTTTCAGGCCGCTTTGTGGAGTCACCACCAAAGCCGCAATCTGCGCGTCTTCCTCCGTCCAATCTGGACTCTTGACAGGATCGGCAGACAGTTGATTTGATCGAGCATTGACCACCAAAGTATTCGCGAGGCGATCGTGTCCCGCTTGCCGTTTGTAACGCCATGCAACCGCGCCGTCTGCGAGCACTGCCAAGCCGCTCAGCCCCCCTAAAATCAGCAAATCAGGAAACGCACCGCTCAAGCGCCAAATGGCGTAAGCGACGCCCATAGGCACTCCCCAGCGCCCCAAACTTTCGCGAATTAGCACGGTTCCAAAACCCGGAGGAGTACCCGACGCTGTGACAACTTTGACGCCGAACCAGCGTTTGGGGAGAGTTTGACCTGTTCTGGCAAGCAAAAACAGTTGCCACCCCGCTAAAACTGCCGGTGCCAGCAGTGCCCCTGACCAGAATAGATTAGTTAGGGGTGCGACTCTGGGGCTGCGATCGCGCACGGGTATGCCCAAGGTACGGGCGACGGTTTCGGATGCTGCTGCTATGGAGGAATTGAGCGGCACGGTTTGAGATTCATTGTTGACTAATGCCCCGATACTGAAGGGAACGAGGGCGCTGGCCGCTATTAACGAAATTTCCACTGCCCAAGCGCCGCACCTGCGAACCAGCAGTGGCATTTGCTTGGATTGTGTTTGCCAAGACGGATCGGGTTGATTGATGCCGCTGGGCGCGGTGGGGTTAGCCATATTTAGAAATTCCTATTATTTGTCGTTAGTATTTGAGGACTGGGGGGAAATTGCCAATTTATACGCTATGTAGATTAGCACTCCGAGAACGGCAAGAGTCATCAGCGCTGAAATTAGCTGTACGATGCTATTGAAGACTGTCAGGACAATTATCGCTCCGACGGCAAAGGCTGCCACCTGCCCAGGTTTGGGGAGTCTTTGAAAATTGTCCAGTAATTGATTGTAGAAGGTTCCGACGGCTTGATAGCTGTCTGGATTTTGTGTGATGAGTGGCGATCGTTCTACTTTAGCTTTTAGTTCTCCCAACGCTTGCTGCCAATTGAAATTATTTTGAGGATTCATAAAAAAATTCCGAAGTTATTTTAGATTAATGTGTTTGGAACCGCCATTATCCCCTACCGTCAAAGAACTAGAACCAAATGCCATTGTGTGAGGAAACATGAAGATCCATTACCTGGGCGATCGCGGCAAACTGTGGTTTAGCTCGATCGTGACCCTAGCCTTGGCAATGATTTTAGCGGATGCGGGTGCTGTTCGGAGCCAACCGCTACAAATTGCTCCCGGATTTCCCGAACCGCTGGGAGTTTCTGGAGTTTCCGGCGGCCCGAACAATAGCGGCGACTGCGGTTTTGTCTCTCAAGGGCCGAACCACGTCATTGAAGTAACGCAGGATTTGCCTTACTGGCGGATTGCAGTACAAACCGCTGGAGCTCCGAGTTTGATGATTCAGGGGCCGAGGGGGCGTTTCTGCGTCCTGCCGGCGAATGCTGCGGCGGGGAATGTAGAATTTTCCGGTTATGGGGACAAGGGGACTTATGTTATTTTTGTGGGCGATCGAGCTCAAGGTCAACACCCTTACTCTCTCTCTATTTCCCAAAAGCGAAATTAAAAATACAACGGAATTAGGACGCTTGCTGTGAGAAAATGGCTTTTTGGCGATCGTAAATAAGCCGGATTTCTAACAGCCAGTGCGTGGAATAGCCATTTCATATCAATTTTGTATTTGTTCTCTAACCCACTTCCGAAACAATCTGAGAGTTGGACTCGTGCCCACTGTTTGGCTTTGTTCGCAATATTGAGAAATAGCTTCAATAATTGGCAGATTGGGAAAAGTTGGACTAATTTCCGATTCAACATATTTCCCATCTTGAAGCACATTAATCTGAAGCTTGTTATTTTCATAGCGCCAGATTTCAGGTACTCCCAAAGCTTCGTAAGCATCGAGTTGAGTTTTGGAAGTTAGATCGACTTCAATTGCTAAGTCAGGTGGCGGATCGACAGTTAAGTCTATCCGCTTTTTGCCAATCATTAGAGCGTGATTCTGAATGTAAAAACATTCATCAGGCTCAATTCCTTGTAACATACTTTTTCGCGGGAAAGTCGTCGAACCAAATGGTTCAAAGTCGATTTCTAGTTCCTCAAACAGAATTTTAACTAAATAGCTAATAATGATTTTAGCTTTCTCATGTTCTGGTAGTGGCATCCTAATCTCCAAAGTTCCTTGACTGTAAGCTATTCTAGACCCACGGTGTTCTCCCAACTCTTCTAAAATTGCTTCAAATTCCTGCCAGTTGACATCATTGAACAGGACTCTATGTCCTGGGGGTACACTGATTTGTCTTAATTGCAGCGTTACCATTTCAACCTCCGATTTATTTAAGTTTATTATAACTGATACCATCTTTTAAGTTGAGGGGTTGACAGCGCTATCTCAACTTAATTTACTGTTAACTATAGCCAAAAATCGAGCTGTCTAATCTGCGTTTTTTTGCTGCGTGTACAGTTCCTTAAACTTGCGCTGCTGCTCGTTGTGATCTACGATCGGAGAGGGATAATGAAGAAGTCTGCGTTCTAAAGACGAAATATTTCCTGTTAGCAAAACTTTAGTATCAACACGGCGCAATTCTGGAACCCAGTGCCGAATATATTCCCCCTCCGGGTCAAATTTCTGAGCTTGACTCGCGGGATTAAATATTCGCAAAGGTTTCGGGTCCATACCGCTCGATGCGCTCCACTGCCAGCCGCCGTTATTAGCAGAAATGTCGGCATCTATCAATTTTTGCATGAAGTATTTTTCACCCCACTGCCAGTTAATAATTAAATCTTTGGTCAGGAAACTGGCGACTATCATGCGGCAGCGATTGTGCATCCAACCTGTCTGGTTTAACTGTCGCATTGCTGCATCGATAATAGGATACCCTGTTTTGCCTTTACACCAAGCTTGAAAAAGTGTTTCATCATTCTCCCAAGGAAAGTCTTTGAATGCTTGACGGTAGGGGCCGTCTGCTACTTCTGGGAAATTATACATGGCGTGTTGATAAAATTCCCGCCACGCTATTTCCTGTTGCCAAGTGCGGATGCTTGTACACGCTTCTTCGCTGCGGCAAGTGTCCATTACTATCTGGGTAGCTTGCCAAACAGTGCGGATGCCAATTGCACCAAATTTGAGGGCTGCGCTGAGTTGGGATGTGCCGTTAATGGCGGGGAAATTGCGCTGTTCTTGATATTGGTAAATTGCCCGATCGCAAAATTCTTCTAATTTTTGTTGCGCTGCATCTTCTCCGGGTTCTATTACTAATGGATTTTCCCAAATAAATCCCAAACTCAACGCTGTTGGCACTGTTTCCATTGCACCTGCTTGGTTGGCGATTGCTTGTTCTTCGGCGGTTAAGCCGGTCATTAATTCCAGATAAGTTATCGGCAGTGTCTCTACTGGTTGGGCTTTAGGTTTACTGTTCCATTTTTTCCAAAATGGTGTATAAACTGTGTAGGGAGTCCCTGTACCGCTGCGAATTTCATCTGGGGCGTGCAGCAGTTGATCCCAGAAATTTTGAACTTGAATTCCTGCTTGTTGGAGGGCGTTTGATACGGACTGATCGCGCTGTTTTGCGTAGGGTTCTACATCCCAGTTCCAAAATACTGCTTGAGCATTTATAGCTGTTGCTAATCTTGGTATTCCTAGGATCGGATCATCTTGAATTATCAGCAATTGGCTGCCTGCTTCCCTGTAACGCGAGGAGAGTTTTTGCAAGCAGCCGATCATGTAGGTGACTCTAGCTGGCGCTACGTCATCGCGATTTAGGATATTGCGATCGAGACAAAAAATTCCGACAACTTTCGGGCTTTGCTGGCGCGCTGCTGCCAGTCCGATGTTGTCAGAAATACGCAAGTCGCGGCGGTGCCAAAATAAAATGAGATTGGATATATCGGACATTCGATTTTAGATTTTAGATTTTACAGTCCTGGACACAAGCGGGTTCAACAACCCGGTTTCTAAGTTAACTTTTATCGGTTTGACGCAGGATTTTTATAAGAAACCGGGTTTGTCTGTCAGTCCTATTTAAGTCAAAAATGGACGGGCTAAGAAAAAGCTAGAAATGGATTTTGCGTCAATTGGTTCCCCAGCTAAAATAGCTTTTTCTAATTCTTCAGGGGTGAATAAAACTGTTTCAATGTCTTCATCATCGTCTTGTGCTGGCGGCTTTTCCAGTTTTTCCAAATCTTGGGCTAAGAAAGCATAAATGATTTCGTCAGAATAACCGGGGGCGAGAAAAAATTGCCCTAAGTTCTGCCATTTTCCAGCGCGATATCCGGTTTCTTCTTCGATTTCGCGTTTGATAGTTTCGGCGGGGCTTTCATTGATTTCTACCGTACCAGCGGGAAATTCTAAAATTCGCCCTTTTGTGGCAAAGCGGTATTGTCGCACCAAGACGAGTTTACCTTCGGGTGTGACGGGAACTGCCAGTGCTCCGCCTGGGTGGCGAATACATTCCCACTCGCCTTCGGAACCGTTGGGAAGACGGAGGGTAGCCACGTCAAAATTAAATTTGCGCCCTTGGTAAAATAGGCGTTGTTTGAGGAGTTGGGGTAGTTCTTGACCGATCGACATAAGCGACAAGCGAATAATGTTTGAGTGCACCGATTTAAGACATCATAGGCGATATCATAGGATTTTAGATTTTAGATGGGGAATGACTGATAATTATCACAGTTGGGAGCTTACCTACGGTTGCATTTTTTTACTGGTACGATCCGTGAATTTTGCTCCATTTTTACAAGGGAAATTTTTGCACTCCGGAACAGTCTGCGGTTTGCAGGAGTTGGACGATCGCATTTTTCGTCACCGGATGCACCCAATCCGGAGCAATTTCTGCTAAAGGTACTAATACAAAAGCTCTTTCGGTCATCCGGGGATGAGGTAGAGTCAGTGTCGGAGTTTCTAGGACTAAATTGTCGTACAGCAGCAAATCTAGGTCTAGGGTTCTTGGCCCCCATTTTTCTCGGCGAATTCGATTAAATTTTATTTCAATTTCTAATAATTTTGCTAGCAATTGTTCGGGTTCTAAAGCAACTTCTAGGATGGCGCAAGCGTTGATGTAATCGGGTTGCGGCGGGCCAACGGGGGCGGTTTGATACCAGCTTGAATGAGATTTTACTGCTATTCCTGGGGTGTTGTTGAGGGTTACGATCGCGCTTTTGAGTGTGGCGAGGGAGTCGCCTAAGTTGCTACCAAGGGCGATCGCACATTTTGTTAGTTTCATAAAGAAGGAAGAAGGTTCGGCAACGGATTATGTAACGGATGTAACGGATGTAACGGATGTCAGGAAGAGGGAAGTCGGAAGAGGGAAGAGGGATGGCATGACACGGATTTTGACACGGATACACGGATTAATTATCGAGGGTTCCTTCTGATGTTAAAGGAATAATGAAGAGAACGCGGGGGCTGGTTTATCGACATCCTTTGCTACTGACAAGTATTTCGAGTAAAACTGAGATATTGCACCATTATCAATAACCATTTTCTGGGCGGGCAGGATGCCCACTCCGCAAGAAAAGGCACTTGTTGTGGAACAGGCATCTTGTCTGTTAAGCGGAAATATGGTGACACAAAATATTATTTTAATTTAAGCTTAACAGTCTGTTAAATTTTATTAACTATCATTGACAAGTGTTAGTATTTAGTTTCAAACATAATGAATTTGTACCTACGCTTATTGTCGGCCGTCATTCTAGCAATTATCAGTTTAACAGCAAGTATATCGATAGCTTTGGCTGAAACCAAAGAGCGCTACCTTACCTTAGATTCGGACGGCAGTCAATCTTTTGCGAGTTTAGTGCAGCAGGCGGAAGATTTAGCGAAAGAGTCGATCGCCCGCGAGTTTCAAGAAAATCCGGCATTAACAGAAGTTACAATCATCATTACAGCCGATCGCAGCCGACAAAGAGTTCCAGTTTTGCGATCGAGAGTATCCCGCCACGACTGGCAAAAAGATGCGAGAATCGAACAGTGGACTAGATACTTTGCGGATGCTCAATTGCTGCTGGGATTCAGAGACGGCAATATTTCGTCCGCAAATTCTGGGTCTTCGCAAGTGATGAATGCACCTGCGCCTAGTCGATCGACATCCCGAGAAAATGATCCGGGTTTTCGAGATGATTGAAATCGGGCATCGGGCATTGGGCATCGGGCATCGGGCATTGGTAGCAAACAACAAATAACCCACAGCACGACACGGAAATCACGGATACACGGATAGATATTTTTTCCTGAATCTCTCTCTATTCCCAATTACCACTTGCCCATTAGAATATTTAACTTTTTGTTAACCTAAATACCTCCCAATTTTAATTAACCTTCAGGTTAACTCTCCTTAATTTAATAGTGATAGAGTTTCATACGGAATCATCTGATTAGGGAAGTTGGGCTGAACAGGAATTTATGTCTAAAATAACTCGCCGACAACTGCTAATTTTCTTCGGCAGCAGCGCAGCTACCACTGTGCTTGCCCCTCAACTAACTCAAACACTGTTTGGCATCAATTCCACCTCGACCGAAGCTGTGGTAGGGCCACTCTCTTTCACTCCGTTAAGACTTCCCCACCCGCTGCCGGTTTATCAAGAATTGTCCAGCTTTATGCCAACGGGCTTAAACGGACAGGGAACCGTGATGGCTGCCTCACAGGATACTAAATTAACGAGTTACAGCATTGTTGACGATGTGGTTGTACCGCCGGAATACGAACGGTATGTGATTCTCCGCTGGGGCGATCGAGTTTTTCCCAATCCAGCAGACTATTTCGGCTACAACAACGACTACACCGGCTTCGTAGGCCTTCGCGGCAGCAGTGACGACGGTTATCTTTGGGTTAACCACGAGTATGTAGGCTTTCCGATGTCGAAAGTGACGCCGGAAGCGCCGTCTGATCTGGCACCATTTCCCACCACCGATCGCGCCGTCCTCGGTATAGACTTATCGGTCAAGAATCGCGATACCCTCGGCGAATTCCTGTACAATCTCGGTGGTTCGATCGTTCGCATCACCAAACAGTCTAACGGTAGATTTCAGGCGATCGCCGGCGACCCCCTCAACCGCCGTATTCACGGACTTTCGGGCCTGGGAATCAACAGCCAGCGTACCGACAAATACAAAGATGTCACCTCCTGGGGAACCAGACAAGGGGATAACGAGTACCTCACGGGCACGGGCCCTGCGGCTACCCAAGTCTTCGCGCAAGTCAACACCGACGGACTCGGAAACCGCATTATCGGTACAGCCTACAACTGTTCCGGCGCCACAACCCCGTGGGGTACAATCCTCTCCGCTGAAGAAAACTTCCAAGGTAGCGAACTATTCTTCGTCGGGGTTCAGGAAAACATCAAACCCAACGGTAGCCAAACCAGCTACGCCAAGGGCACTATCGGTGAGGAATTCGGCTTAGTCGGCGAAAAATACGGCTGGATGGTAGAAGTTGATCCCCAAGATCCAAGTTTCCGCCCCCGGAAGCACACATGGTTGGGCCGTTTCCGCCACGAAAACGTCGCGATTCGCGCTGAAGCAGGCCGCAAGTTAATAGGCTACATGGGGGACGATCGACGCGGCGGACACACCTGGAAATTTGTCAGCAACGGTACTGTCACCAATCCCGCAGATAAAACCAACAGCCGATTGTTTGAAGACGGCATTTTGTACGTTGCCCAATATAACCGTAACGGTACTGGAAGATGGCTGCCATTAACTATAAATGCCCCGACGAATCCGGTGCGTCCTTCTAAAGTTGGCGAGGCAGAATTAGCAACTTTTGGCAAAGCTCAAAGAGATGCCGCTACTCGCTTCCCCAAACGCGCAGGAATTGCTGGTCAAACCGAAGACGGCGGTTCTTTTGTAGTAGATACAACCAATGAAGCAACAGCACTTCCGGGCTACCAAAATAAAACTCTGGCTGATTTCTACAGCAGCCAAGGCGCGGTTTTAGTTGATGCTTTTTTAGCTGCTAATTTGATTGGTGGCACTCCGACCGCGCGGCCGGAAGATTTGGAAGTTAATCCTACTACTAAGGAAGTTTTTATTGCCTATACTGACGCCGCACCGGGAAGCGACGGCTATCCAGATTCTCGCATTTTTACTGTTGCTAAATACAGTAGCGCCGTCAACAGCACCCAGCAGTCGGGAGGACTGTATAAGATAATTGAAGACAGTCCTGATGGTGCAGGTTTGACGTTCCGCTGGCAGCGTTTGGCTCAAGGCGGAGAAGCGGGTTCGGTAGCTGGGGCGGGGTTTGCTAATGTAGACAATTTGGATTTTGACACTCAAGGCAATGTTTGGGGCGTGACTGATATGTCTACGAGCACGCATAACGGTTTTGATGTGGGTGCGAGTGGAAAGCCAACGACGATCGACCACAACAAGACTGGAAATGTGTCAGATTTTACTGGAGTTTTCGGCAACAATTGGCTCTTTTATATCCCGACTTCTGGGCCGAATGCAGGAACAGTAATTCCGTTTGCTTACGGCCCGAATCGGTGCGAAATGACGGGGCCGACTTTTGTGGGAGATACGCTATTGCTTGCGGTGCAGCATCCGGGGGAAGATTGCCCGATCGATGATGGTACTGTACTGAGTCGGCAAATTGAAATGTTGGATTTGAACGGTGCTGTTTTCAATCAAACTCGTAGTGTTTCTCGCGGGAGTTTGTGGCCGAGTAATATCTCGAATGATTCGCGCAGATCGCCGATGCCGTCGGTGATTGGAATTCGTCGGGTGCGATCGACTCCAACGGGCCAGTTTGTTTAAATAGGACTTACGCCTCGACGCCCAGAAACCTGGTTTTAGGAATTTGGAGTAAGATTAAATGAACCGCGAGGCACGTGGACGCGAAGAAAGAGAAAGAATAAGATACTGTTCTTTCTTCGCGCTCTTCGCGTCTTCGCGGTTCGTTCAAATAATTAAAAAAATGCCTAGGATAATTAATATCAAATCCCTGGAAAGCGAAATTTTTAAGAAAATTGTACTTGGCGATATAAGTCGGCGATCGCAATTTCTAGATTCACCGATTCAAGTTGCAAGGAATCGCCTAAACCATACTCGGAGAGAACCCATTGCTCCTGTTGATTGCGCCGAAATATTTCTAATTGTGGCTGTTCAACTTGCACCCACACATACTCTTTCAGTGTTGAAACTTGGCGGTATTTCGCAAATTTAATGCCGCGATCTGCTGCTTCTGTGGAAGGCGATAAAACTTCGATAATTAAGGAAGGGAATTGCACTAATTGCGGATAGTTATCATGCTCATCACAAGTTACTACAACATCAGGATAAAAATAGTTTTGCCCTGGTTCCACTTGGACTTTTACATCCGTGATGTAAGGTTCGCAAGGGCTATCTACAAGGGCATCATCTAGGATTCTGAAGAAATTTCCTGAAATTCGATTGTGATTGCGGGTGCCGCCACTCATGGCGACGACTTCGCCATCCCAATACTCGTAACGTTCCTCTTGGGTGGGTTCCCAAGCCAGGTATTCTTCTGCACTCATCGATGGGCGATCGGGTAAGGCAACCATAATGCGATCGGGAATGAAGTATGTTTATATAATAGCTTGAAGAAAAAGCGATTAAAAGGGCGGGTTTTTGAGATTGTCAATTATTGGCAGATATTTTTCGTGAGGGGAGCCCCTACCGTATTAGGGGTAATCTACCGGAGATGATATCAGAGGTTTTGATTCCTCTGATTTAGATATTCCTCAAGCCTGCTGAGTCTGACGGGTTGTCAGCCCGTCAGGGAATCAATTCCTCATGTAAGTCACTGTAATTGATTAAGTGCGATCGTACCAACTTTGCAGCGCCAAGCGGTGAACTTCCCGCCAGCTAATATTTTTAATTCGGGCTATTTCCGCGCAATCTTCGTATTCCGGCTGTACATTAACAATCGTTTCTCCAGACTTCGCAACTTTTATCTTGACTTCGCCGTATTCTGTTTGAACAGTCTGGATTTCTCTGTGTAAAATAGTTCTCTGTTGAGTCGAGATCCTAATTCCCAGAGTAGTAGTTTCGCGAAAGATCACAGCTTCGCAAGCATCCTCAAATTCTGGATGACAAATCGCAGTTAACAAAACCCCCAGCCGCGACTTTTTCATCACAATTGGGGCAGTGAAAACATCCAGAGCTCCGGCGGCAAACAAAGCATCAAAAACATAGCCGATCGCCTGCGGACTCAAATCATCAATCTGCGTTTCCAATACCGTAATAGTTTCTATGGCATTGGGCATTGGGAATTGGTTAAATATTTCCTTCTCCCCTATTCCTTCTTCCCTCTTCCCTCTTCCCTCTTCCCTCTTCCCTCTTCCCTCTTCCTTCTTCCCTCTTCCTTCTTCCTTCTCCCCAATCCAGAGGCGCAAAATATTAGGAATTGCCAGGTTTCGAGAACCTGCACCCAAACCAATGGCCTGAATTTGCATCGGTGGTGGCGGGCCGAAAGCAGAGGCGAGAGTACAGGCGATCGCAGTTCCCGTAGGAGTGCACAATTCGCGATCGATCCCGTTGCTGTAAACCGGCACTCGGTGCGTTTCCCACAACCGCATCACCGCCGGCGTCGGCACCGCTAATCTGCCGTGTGCAGCCTTCACCGTACCTGCGCCAGTCGGCATCGCCGAAAAGTAAAACTCCTGAATATCCAACCAATCCAAGCCCAAACAAGTACCGACAATATCAATAATTGCATCGGTTGCCCCCACCTCGTGAAAGTGAACCTCGCTTGCGGGGATACCATGTACGGCACCTTCTGCCTCTGCTAATTTGCCAAATACGGCCAAACTCCAAGCTTCCACGCGCGGAGGCAATTTTGCAGAGACGATGATTTGCTCAATTTGTGGCAAATTGCGGTGATGAGTGTGGCTAATTTCGGCATCTGGTTCCCCATGACTGTGAGAATGTTCTTCCCCGTGATGATGGTGGTGGCGGGCGTCGAAAGTCGGGGATTCCGTTTCCGAGGGATCGAGTTCGGTAGCGGAATTTTTGGGTTTTAACGACAAATCCGCAGCTAAATCGACATAAAATTTAGTGGCTTGTTGAGTATTCCGGTGGACTAATTCCGTCCGCAACTGGTACTCTGTCGAAATGCCGAGCAAATTGAGTTTTTCGATTAGGTATTCTAAAGGAACGCCAGCGTGGATGAGAGCTCCGATGCACATATCGCCAGCAATGCCGGTTGGACAGTCAAAATAAGCTATTTTATTCATTGTTAACAATTAATTTTCAACATTGATTGTTTCAGTCGATATTTCGATCGCCCACTTAGCCTGCAATATCTTAACATGGCAACTATTTACGAAGTGCATCCAGTTGCACCCCAAAGAGACCGGATCGAGAAGATTACAAAAGCTCTAAAAGATGGGGCTATGATGCTTTATCCGACAGATACAGTTTACGCGATCGGCTGCGATCTCAACTCCAAGTCTGCCGTAGAACGAGTCAGGCAGATCAAGCAACTCTCCAATGATAAGCCTTTAACGTTCCTGTGTTCCTCTCTGTCAAATATCACCGACTATGCTGTCGTCAGCGATGAAGCATACAGAATTATCAAGCGGTTAATACCGGGGCCTTATACATTTCTACTGCCAGCTACCAAGTTAGTGCCACGGTTGGTAATGAACCCAAAACGGAAAACCACTGGAATTCGCGTTCCCGACCAGCGGATTTGTTTTACACTTTTGGAAGCCTTGGGAAATCCAATTATTTCAACATCCGCTAACATTACCACGGATGATGAAGGTGCAGCACCCGTGCCAGCAGGAAAAGCAGAAAGCTTTGGCAAAGCTGAACTTTTTGACTGTTTTTCAAAGTTAGTAGATGTCATTGTCGATGACGGTTCCGATCCGGGATATCAAGTTTCTACCATTCTCGATTTGACACAAAGCGAACCCATTGTTGTTCGCCGTGGTTTGGGTTCGGAAGCTGTCGCCGTTTGGGAAAAAGATTAAAATTTTAAGGGGCTGGTTAAGCGCCTAATTCGCCCACAACCAGCCCCATTTTTTATTTCAAAACTGCTTTAAGCCTCTACCTTAACTCCTTTCCAAAAAGCAATATATCCGGCAATATTTTTAGCAGCATCTTTTGGAGTAGGATAGTACCACGCAGCATCTTTATTAACTTGTCCGCCGACTTCGACACTGTAGTAACTAGCAACACCTTTCCAACCGCAAGTAGTGTGAGTGCTGCTATCCTTGAAATACTCACGGTTAATGGCATCGGCGGGGAAATAATAGTTGTTGTCTACAATTTCGCACTTGTCGCTCTCGGCCAAAACGGCACCATTCCAAATTGCTTTCGGCATCAGTTTTTCTGCTTAAATTGAGATTCTCAATTATTGTAACTGTATTTGTGCTCAAAAGGCATAGAATAGTTGAGAAGCCAACAACCAACTACTGCAAATGCCAGCGTCTCATCCGCCAATATCTTCTGTGCCACTGTCCCTGGAACAAGCTCTTAAACATTTTTTTGGCTATGACTCTTTCCGTCCGGGACAGCAGGAAATTGTCGAAGCTGCTTTACAAAAACGGGATATGATGATTGTCATGCCGACGGGTGGTGGCAAGTCTTTGTGTTTTCAATTACCGGCACTGTTGAAACCGGGATTGACAGTGGTTGTTTCACCGTTAATTGCTCTGATGCAAGACCAGGTGGAAGCTTTGCAGGATAATGGAATTGGGGCGACTTTTCTCAACAGCACTTTGAGCAGTCAGGAAACCCGATCGCGCGAAACTGCGATTCTCGAAGGTAAGATTAAATTGCTTTATGTTGCACCCGAACGCTTGCTGGGTGAGAGATTTTTACCATTTTTAGATATAGTAGCAAATAAGTTAGGAATTTCGGCATTTGCGATCGACGAAGCCCACTGCGTTTCGGAATGGGGGCACGACTTTCGACCAGAATACAGGCAAATGCAGCGAGTGCGCGATCGATATCCCGACATTCCCATTATGGGACTAACCGCCACCGCCACCGAGCGCGTCCGCCAAGACATTATCCAGCAGCTAACTCTGCGAAATCCCTACATCCACGTCGCCAGCTTCAACCGCCCCAATTTATACTACGAAGTTCGCCCCAAAACCAAGCACAGTTTTGCCGAAGTTTTGCAAATTATCCAAAAAAAAGGCGGTTCGGGAATTATCTATTGCCTCAGCCGCAAAAAAGTTGACGAAGTTGCCTATAAATTGCAACAAAGTGGCATCCAAGCCTTACCCTACCACGCCGGCATGAACGATGTCGATCGCGCAACCAATCAAACCCGCTTCATTCGCGACGACGTGCAAGTAATGGTAGCCACAATAGCCTTTGGTATGGGCATTAACAAACCAGACGTGCGGTTTGTAATTCACTACGACTTACCCAAGAATCTCGAAGGATACTATCAAGAATCCGGCCGCGCAGGCCGAGACAACGAACCCGCCCATTGCAGCTTATTTTTCGGCTACGGCGATGTCAAAATGATCGACTACATCATCGAGCAAAAACCAGATCCGCAAGAACAACGAATTGCCCGCCAACAGTTGCGTCGAGTCATCAACTATGCAGAATCCACCGAGTGCCGTCGTACAATCCAGTTAAGTTATTTTGGCGATTCATTCCCCGGAAACTGCGGTACTTGCGATAACTGTTGCAACCAAAAACCCGTAGAAGATTGGACGATTGAGGCAATGAAATTTCTTTCTTGCGTCGCGAGATGCCAAGAAAAATTCGGCATGAATCACATTATTGATGTGCTGCGCGGTTCAAAAAATCAAAAAATATTGCAATACCAGCACAACCAACTTTCTACTTACGGAATTGGCAAAGATAGAAGTGCGGAGGAATGGAAAAAATTGAGTCGCTCACTGTTAAATCAAGGTTTTTTAGAGGAAAGAACAGACGGATTTCCCATTTTGAAACTTAATGAAAAAAGTTGGGAAATTATGAAACGTCAGCGCACAGTTGAAATCGCTATTGAACCCCAGCGAGAAGTACAGGGAAAAGTTCGGTCTTTGGCAGTAGAAGTAGAAGGTTTATTTGCCATACTGCGGACGCTACGCAAGCAAATTGCCGACGAACAATTTGTGCCACCTTACGTAGTTTTTGCCGATAAAAGCTTGCGAGATATGGCAGAAAAACGCCCGCAAAATCTCACAGAATTTGAGGAAGTTTACGGCGTTGGCAGCAACAAGCGAGATAAGTACGGTAAGGTTTTTTTGGAGGCAATTCGCACTTTTTGCCAAGCACAAGGATTGCCAAGTGGTGCTGCATCTTCTGATGTCGTTAATCTTCCCAATCTTGCTAACGTTGCGTCTTATTCGCAGATGCAAACCTGGGAATTATACCGACAAGGTTTGACAGTTCAAGGAATAGCTAATGCGCGGGGTATGAGCCCTAATACTATTTCTGGGCATCTGATAGAATTGATGGAAATGGGCAGGGAAGTTGATATAAATTTGTTGGTGGAACCGGAACGCCAGCAGGCGATAGTGTACGCAATTGAAGTTATGGGGGATGAGAAACTGAGAGCCATTTATGATTTCTTGGAAGAACGTTATACGTTTGAAGAGATTAAGTTTGTGCGGGCTTGGTGGCGGCAAAATTATGTAGGTTTTTAAGCGCAGATATATGCAGATGAACGCTGATGGACGCAGAAATTAATAGATAGGAGGGAAAAATGAGAATTTAAAAAGTAGCTTTTGGGAATAATATATTATAGAGGCGTTTTTAACCGATATATTTTTTCCATTTGGCTTTGCTAGCTGGCGTATATGGGGTGGGCACAACTCAATTTTAAAAAGTAATTTTAATAGCGCTATAAATCAGTAAGCTTGGGTTAGCTAAGCGTCTCATTGTTCGCTATGCTTCGCGCCGTTGCGAGGGTAATAAATCACTTTTTTAACTAAACTTTATTGAGCTATAAGTACCTCGTAAAAGCACTTTTTATATATGTAGTAGAGTGCGTGAAAGGGAGCAATATTTAAATCCACACGCATGAGACTATTTACACTCACGCACCGCCCCAAGGAATGAATAATATTGATGCAGTTGGATACGATATTAGGTCTCTCTGTTCACCCAGAAGTTACCTAAATTTTAGCATTGTATTTGGTTGCGGCAAAATTATAGCCAACCTAAATCATTTGTGAATTTCTTACTCCCTCGCCTTGATAAGGGAGGGTTGGGGTGGGGTCAAAAATTTACGACTCATTTAAAATTGTTATATATCGGTTTTTGATGGCAAGAAATTAAGTTTCTACACTTTAGAAGTGTACAATAAATGGTTGACTTCGTTAGCCAGCCATTCGTTAAACAGATTATGCAATATTTCTTGATACCGTTCAGGGGTTAATTCTGCAGGCAGAAACTTTTCAACTAGGAACAAGTGATATCCTAGCTCTGTTTCAATTGGACGAATCACTTCTCCGGGTGGGGCGCTAAATACGGCGACTGCTATGTCTGGTTTTAAACCCCACCGATAAACCTTGCCTTCGCAACCGCATATATGCCGACGATTTTCGTCAATATCGTAAAGATGAGCAGCATCAAAAAAGCTGATTTCTCCTTCTTGAATTTGATAAAATAGTTCCTGAGCAAGCTGGCGGTTGGCAACAATTATTTGATAAAGAATTATTTGGTCGAATTGCAGTTTGTTTTGAACAAAAATCTTTTCTATTTCTTTGCTAAACAAGTGTTCGGCTAGTTTTTGGCTGAGGAGCCGATCGCAAATCCCGGCTTCTAAATCTTCTACAGAAATCATCTGATCGACCAGCCAAGCAATCGTGTCCGCCGCTTTCTCCAAACGCTTCTCGCGGCGGAGTTGGTCGCCCACAGCTTGAATTTCGTCTGGAGTCACAGTTAACCCCCGTTCCCGGGCGGCTTTCTCAATAACTTTTTTCTGCAAAACCTTTTGACTAAATGTTTTTAATTGCATCTCTTGTCTGAGTTGTTCGATGATTTCACTTGCTTCAATCAATTGCCCGTAAAAGTCTTTCATCAGTCTCTCTCCACCTATATAACTTTATTAACTTCATCCCCGACGCTTCCTGCGGGGTAGTTGGGGTTAAGGGTTAACGGTTAGCTACAAGATGTTATTTGGCAAACTAATAAAATCAGCATTGCTCAAAGTTGTTGCACCCGCTGCGTTAACTGTTCCTAAAACAACAGCTAAAATTCGATCGCCATTATTTGAACTAAACTTGAGCAGAGTCGCGTCTGTCGTACCGTCACCATCCGTATCAAACGCGACGAGTGTCAAGTCTGGTACCGAAATTCCCCCTATCAGCCCAATTCGATCGCCTTGAGCAGGATTAAAATCAACGACTCGATCGGCTAACAATGGATTAGCTGCTGCACTCGCTGTTTCGCGTTGAAATGCAAAGGTATCAGCGCCACTACCTCCAATCAATGTATCGGTGCCGAAGTCGCCGCAAAGAAAATCGTCGCCGTTGCCGCCAATTAGCAAATCTTGACCTTTCCCTCCTCGCAAAGTGTCGTTTCCATCGCCTCCATCGATCGCATCATCACCTCTGTTAGCTTGGACAATATCGTCGTCGCTTCCTGCAAAAATTTGATCACTCCCGCTATCGCCAGTAATCACATCGCTGTCGTTGGTGCCCAGCCAATATCCGTCGCCGTTGCTGTCGATCGTACTCTCGTCGCCAGTACCCGTACTGTCTGGAGAGAAATTAGAAGGACTTGAATTGCTAGAAGTGCCACCAGTCACGGGGGTGAACGTTGAACCGTCATTATTTGACGGTGTGGGTGTTGGCGCTGTGGGTGTTGGCGCTGTGGCGTTAGTAGTTGGGGGCGCCACTGTAGAAGCACTCGCTATCGCGCTGCCACTGCTAGATGTAGCCCCCACAGCGTAAGCAGTCTCACTACTTGTACTGCTTCCCATCGGGGAAGTTGCTGTCGCGCTGCTGGTACTGCCTGCACCGCTGTTATCTACAAAGGCACTAGATGTGCTGGAACTACTGCTGCTGCCCGCACCAGGGTTATTCACCACCGAATTCAAGGTGTTTAAACTATTGCTGTTTCCAACAATATTATTTAAGGGCTCAGGAGCTAATGAATCGAATGGAGGCATCGCGATTTATCTCCTTTTACTTGTATGTAAAGACGAAAATCACTTGCACGAGCGCCGACATTGCGAATCTCAATGAATGCCAATGTAGGATTTTAAAGAGTGTGAAACAATTGCTTTTAACTTCAGACTAAAGACGGAAATGTTCTTAATAAATGAAACTTGGTGCATCCCGAAAATAGGACAGGAAAAAATTGTTACCAATATCAATCTGGGCGATCGGTACTGATTGCCAATGGCATTTGATTTAGCCATCACCATCACTCTCAAAAGGCTTGTATAATTTTAAACTGCATCTTCCTTGCACTCGCCCCTACTCAAAAAGTATTAGGGCAGACTGCTAAAGATGAGCAAAAACCGTGTTTTATTGCGATTTACCTGAATATATCTGGACTAATTAGAGGTATGTTGCCAATTTGGCAGATTTGTTTGAAATTATCAGACTTACGCCAGTTTTCAATTTTTATACTCTTTGTATCCGGGCACGCGCTTGCCGGTGTTGAGGACAGATGACACACCGCTGCTCCCGTTCCTGAATTGTGATTAACAGAGCGGGGTTTGGCAGCAGTTTGAGGACTGTGGTTGAGCGGATGGGAGGGGACTTGGAACGGCCGTTGGAGGGGCTTGCATCAGCCGGGAAGGCGACGGATTTAGCCGATTTGAATACGATCGCGATCGAATGGATGCGAAGTCATGGCAGGTGCAGGGCGATCGCGATCGCCCTGCACCTGCCATGATGTGGAAGTAATTAGAATTGGCATTCAGCGAGTTAGGGCGATCGGCTCTTTCCTCGGCCAGAAACCCCTCGTACCCGTGACGCAGTGGTCAATCATTAAAAGCTAAAAAGAACTTAAGCCCTGACTACAAGCCCTGAAAGTTCGTGTGGCAAGTCCATCGCCTTTACAGTAACACTCTCAAAAGCATAGTTTGCTCCTGCTCCTGATTTAATTTTTACCTTGACTTTATCAAAGCCTGCGTAGTAAACATCAACATCAGCTAGAGGATTAGTGCCAATCGCCCTAGCTGTTCATATACCCCTTGTTTTCGTAACTTTACCTTTGTTTCTAAAAATAATGTCTTTAGCAGTCAAAGTGTTTCCACTGTCCACTGATGAAAAAGCCTCCCATCCCCATGCAGAACCACCTAAAATCAAGTCGTTTTCTGAAACATTTTCGAGGTATAGCAATCCTAAATCATTCAGATAAATTTGTAGGGTAGTGCCCCGTGCCTACCCCCTATCGGGGCAACCGGGCGTGGGATTGCCCCTACAATAATTACGCAAATCATTTAGGATTGCTATAGTACAAATCAGAGCTCAACATAATAATGACACTCTTTTTTAAATTAATCAAAACTAACTTAGCGGACTACTAGGCTGGTATGGGAGTTTTTTGCTCGCAGAAAGTTGCGGTTTGATGTTCAGCTTGTTCTTGCATCACTTGAGCCAAATTATAGTGAGCCTCTGCTAAATCTGGTTTCATAGAGAGGGACTGGCTATAGTAGGCGATCGCCGTTTTTAAATCGCCTACTTGTTTACATTTGGAGCCTAAATCATTGTTCATTGCCGCGTAATGAGCTTGTTTCTCTAAGGATAGCTTTCCTTGAGCATGAAGTGCATTGGCTAAGTTAACCTCAGCTTCAACGCAATCAGGCTTTAGTTCTAGTGCTTTTTGATAGTAGGCGATCGCATCTTCCCATTTGCCTTGCTGCTGTAGAGCATAGCCAAGGTTATTGTATGCGGCGATCGCATCCGGCTGTAGAGCTAGGATTTGATGATAGGCTTCTATCGCGTCGGATAACCGATCTTGAGTTTGATATAAATTCCCCAAACCAAATAAAGCCTTGATAGAATTTGGCTGCACCTGAAGCAGCTTTTTCAGTAAATTTTCTGCCGTTTGGTAATCGCCTTTTTGCCTCATCAACACCCCCAGTCCATAGAGTGCTTCTGGGTGATTTGATTGAGCTTCCAGAATCTGATGGTATCCCTGTTCAGCTTTGGTGAGTCGGTTCGATCGATGATCGCGAACAGCGAGCTGAAATGCTAAAGGAAGAAGATCTCTAACATCCTCTTGTTTATTCTGGCCATTCTTGTCTTTGACTACGATATGCTGAATCTGCCGATCTTTAGCTCCAAAAGAATACTTATATTCCTCATTGCCCCTTAAAAAGTCGTACACTTTAAAGCCGTTTTGAATCGCGTATCGAATTGCATCAGCATGGAGGATAAGCCCAGGTGGAGGATTTTTAAAGGTTTGATCGCGACCTGTAATCACAAATAGCATGGATTTTTGCTGAAAATCCACAAAGTTGGCGATCGCCCCTAAAGGTCTGTCTCCTTTCCACATAACCGAAAGATACAGGCAGTTATGTTCAAAACAATGACGTAAAATCAGGCGATAGTAATCCATGATTAGCTCAAAGGTATCCCCTTTTTGCTTTTTCCATCTGGACTCCCAGAACTTCAGTAGTATCTCAATATGAGATTCCAAATTGTCTGCGTTAATGTGGGTGATATAAAACTCATCAGATTTGTCAACTTTCCTTAAAAAGCGTCTGATTTTTTGACGAGTATTGACACCGACGTAGTTTTGTAGATATTGCTCCCAGTCATCTGGTAATGAAACATAAGGAGCAAGATAAATATCGGGTTCTTCTTCATTCACACTTTGAATGCGGAGTTGACTGAGTTCAAAACTATCTGCAGAAAAATTCCTCAACAATAGAGACATCCGGGTATCTGTTTCTAGAATACTTTTTACATTGAAACTAGACCATACTAACTTTTGCTGGATGTAAGCAGCAAAAGCAGGAATTACCTCTTCTTCATAACCAGGCAGGCACATAAGTCCTGTGTAATCTGCTATGCTATTTCCTGCCATGCAGATTTCCGTTTCAAAGCCGCCTACATCCTGGTGGGCTAATAAAGTTTTTAGAGGGAAAAAAGCAACATAGGATGAATCTTTGGTATCTGGTTTTGCAGCTAATATGAACCACGGCTCATGCACCATCTGCAACCATCTAGATAACCAAATCCAGGACAAGAAGAACTGAGCCTGATGATCTGCGGCGTATACAGAATCCCAATTTTCTCGGATTTTATTAAATGTTTCAAAATTATCAATTTTCTCAATCTGCATATGACTTTTCCCTCACCAATTATACTCCCCATATTTGTCGATTAAGACTAGAGCCTCTTAATCCTCCTGAGAGGATCTCTAACAAGTATCTTGTGCAACATCAAAATTGCAGTATTGATCATCTTCCTATCGGGTGAGACTATTAACGCCCAAAAAATGAAATAGAAGTACTGCGAATTGTAGATGAAGCACTTTGGTTTCCAGTCCTTGCATAGGCTGTGGCTGTTGCATTGGCTCTACTATACTCAAGACTACCCAAGTCTTTAACCGTTGTGTTGGTTAGAGTATTTGTATAAGTTTGATTACCACTGGCAAATCCACCTGCAACAGCGATCGCATATCCAGGCTCTGCTGTTGTTGTGGCGAATGTATCACCGTAAACATTGCCACCACCTACTATAACTGTGCTTTCGTTAATGGGTTCTAAATAACTTAAGTCAGAGATAATTAAGCAATATTTCATGGCAGTATCACGAAAACTTTTTAGCAGACAAAATTCATTATTAAATTGAATATCTATTACAGTAACTAGATGTTGATGAAGTGCTGCTAAAACTAGATGAAGAAGAACTACTAGAACTCGATTTGGCGTAACTGCTGCAGCTAGTAGCAGATGAAACCTTTACAGACACGCTTTGACTAATTTCACCTCGATCATCGCCAGATGCTTCGACTACGCTTTTCGCCTCAGCAATAACTTTACCATCGGGTGAGACTATGCGTTTGACAACAACTTTATAGTCAGTCATGAGTTTAACACCGGTTTTTGTTGATTAGAAAATTGGAAAAATCCTAAATTTGTAAGTTGTAAATGGTAATTGCCTACGGCTTCATTTGAAACAAGATTGGGTCAGTTAATTACTTGCCTAAAAGCAAATGAATCAACTACTTAAATCATCTAAGTAAGGGGGCCAGAATCAACCCAACTATGTAAGAAAACCTCAACTCTCTGGATTAAGTTATTAGTAGGGCTTGAGCTCTGAAGCCCTACTATCAAATAGTTGAAATCGTTTCTGCCCACCTACTTATTCCAATTGCCAAGTGACTTGATGAATTGGAGTTATATGCTAGCTAGCAGCCGAAAATCCAGTGGAGGCAGAATACTTACCTTCTACAACAGTAGTAAAGATTTGGGTGGAGGTATTTTTCCCAAAAGCTTCAGATTGAGCTGTCGCTAGATTGCCCTTAATGTCAACATATTGCGTGTAAATCTTGTCCACGTCAAAGCGTTCCTTAACATTGAGTTCGGCATAAATATCGGAGTCGAGGTTGCCGAAAAAGATACCACCAACAACAGCAGAAGTTTCAGCACTTTCCAAGTAGTTCAGATCGGAAATAATCATGGCTTTTATCCTTTTTGCTTGTGAGTTGTTTGCTAGAAGCAACCTTTGGTTGTTCTGTATTTAATATAGCTAGGCTAATCAGACCTGTGTTGCCATTTTGGCAGATTAATTTTGACAGGGACTGAAGACGAAAAAGGTAGGCTACTCAATCAACTGGATTAGGGCGGGTATTGCCGAAACAGTGTGCTAACTGTATTAATATCGATCGCAAAGCAGTATAAATCCACAATAGCTAAAATCGGGTTTCTGAGTATAAAGTAATTAATTTGGCTAAGGTTGCCATTTTGGCAGATTTATCGAAAGCGTGGATTTTAGATACTGAAAAACCCGATCGCCTGCGGTGAGTCAACCAAAAAATTGGTACACCCAACGCCCGCAACCGGGTTGTCGATCTATCGACTAATTTACTTGCCCGCCCAATTAAACCAGTGCCTCTTAAATCGAGCAAAAAATTCTTGATTGTGAACATCAACCGTCGGCGCCAAGATATTTTGCCCTTCAGCATTGACTTCAGGTACAACACCTACAGTATCTGGATACAACTCGCTAAAAGCGGGAGTTACAGAACCCCCTCGAACTCCGGCTCGTTGTTCCCTCACCACCTCCAGATGATCTAAATCAGCAATTTTGCCCAATGCAGACTTAGTTTCCGATTTACTCGACTTGCTGATTTGACTGTTTTCCTTAAGCAAGCGGTTGGAAGTACGGTAAGGGATGTAGTCGAGAGGGTTGTAACCCGTGCACCGCAAAAGTAAAAAACAAGCCCAAGAATACTTTCCTGCCAGGATGGCTGAAATTATCTCATCCAATTGTTCTGGTTTGATTCCAACTTGGGAATGATTGGCAGAATTGTGGAATTGGGAATTCATTATTTTATCCTGTTTTGTGTATAGAGAGTGACCAAGGACAACAACCACTTAACTAATTTCTACAAACTCATGCCGCCTTTTTGTAGTTGCTTGAGAGGGTCAAGCAAAATGTCGGCTATGCTGCGCTGGCGGATGACAATTTCCGCAGTAGCTGTTTGGCCAGCTTTGAGTTTCCAGGTTTGATTGTTGGCTTTCACTGAGTCTCGATCGATACTCACTTCCACCCGGTAAACAACACCCAATCGCTCGTCTGTTTTGGCATCCGGCGAAATAGATAAAACTTTTCCCGGAATCACGCCGTAATTTTGATAAGGAAAAGCATCGAATTTGACTTGCACCGGCATTCCGGTTTTGACAAATCCCGCTTCTCGGTTCGGCAAATTCACTTCCAGCACCAGAGGAGCCTGATTCGGAGTCATTTCTGCAATAGTTTGACCCGGTTGAACTACTTCGCCAGTGTTGTGAATGTTGAGTGCGGAAATGACTCCGCTGACGGGTGCGTAGAGAAATCTTTGTTTGAGCTTATTTTTTGCTTGATCGAGCAGGGTTTGGGTTTCGGCAATTTTGGATTTGACTTGATTTAATTGCATTTCCAACTGCTGAATTTTTTGCTCTTTTTCTAACTGCGTTTGGCCCGCTGCGGCTTGTTTGCTGGCGGCTTCGGCTTGCAGTCGATCGACTTCTGCCAGTTGTTGGGCTAATTCACCTTGGGCTTTAGAAATGGCGCTTGTTCGATCGCGCAAATTTTGCTCGACTTCAAACAGCCTTTCCTTAACCCCAGTTGCATCAGACAGTTGACTCCTGATGGCAGCACTTTGCCTGTCGCGAACGGTTTGCTCGACTTCAAAGGCGCGATCGTCAGCCTGAGTAGTCTCCCCCAACTGGCTTCTAATTACCGCATTTTCACTTTCTCGGAGAGCTTCCTCTGCTTGAAACAATACGTCTTTTGACAGCGCTCCTTCATCTACCAAAGGTTTGAGACGCGCGATCCGCTCTTTGTGAGCAGCCACTTTTGCTTGCAATTGCCCCAGCAATTCTTGAGTCTTGCGTTGCAATGGTTTCACCTGATCGCGCCGCCCTTGCTGGGAGTTAATATCTGTTTTCAGTTGCGAGAGCAAGTCTTGCACATTCTTTTCCAGAGGTTGGAGCTGTTGTTGCCGGGCTTGCTGAGACACTACATCTGCTTGCAATTGCTCGATTTGAGACTGCGTGGTGGCCGCTGAAGCGCGAGCACGGGCGATCGCAGCTTCAGCCCCCCGCTGGTCTGCAGCAGCAATAGCTTGGCTCGCTTCAACTTCCAGTCGAGTTCTCTCGATCGAACTCATCTCTTGCATCAATTGAATCCGATAAGCCTCCAGAATTTTCTCAAGACGCTCCACCTCGCTCTGGGCATTCGCCGGGTCTAATTCGGCCAATAATTGTCCAGCTTTGATTTTTTGACCTTCTTTGATAGGGAGGTTAATAATTTTTCCCGTCTCCGTCGGGTGAATTTTGTAAATAGCGCCTTTGGGAACTAATTTGCCCTGAGCATGACCAACCTCGTCAATTTTTCCCAGAGTGGCCCACGCTCCAAAAGCTACAGAAAAAACCATTCCTCCTAATATCAAGCGCTGGGGAAAAGATACTGGTGGCTGGTCGAGTACCGAGTGCAAAGAAGTAGACCAATTATTCGCATCAGGCTGCCGTAACTGTAATTTGGCAATATTGATACCGTCATGAGTTTGAGATGAGCGATTTTGAGATTCGACTACTTCTAAAGAGCGGTCTTTTTTTCGGGCTTCGTTTTCTTGCCTTGAAGCTACGCCCCCATAGACTTCACCTATTTCGTTAGGAGCGCACCCTAATTCTTTCTCATCTTGTGAAAACATTGTATTTCCTCCAAATTAGTCTGTTGACTGTTGGCAGTTGTTAGGAGCTATCAGTCAGGAGTCAGGAGTCAGGAGTAAGTGATATCATGTCCGGTCGAGCGATCGCGATTTTTGTAAGGCTCCCCTCACCAACAATACCTGCCAATAATTGACAATCTTAAAAACCCGCCCGACCGGGATCTTATGGTTAATCGCTCGAACCTGATATGAAAATTATCTTTAGCCTTGTGTTGCTAATGACTAATGACTAATGACCAATGACTAATGACTAATGACTAATGACTTAAATATCGAGTTGTTGCTGAGCCAGGTGATAGTAAAGTCCGCGTTCAGCCATCAATTCGTCGTGGTTGCCTTGTTCGGCTAAAATGCCTTTGTCTAGAACCAAAATTCGATCGGCATTACGCACCGTAGACAACCGATGAGCGATAATAAACGCAGTGCGATCGCGACTAATGCGGGCGAGATTTTGCTGAAACCTGCGCTCAGATTCGGTATCCAGCGAAGAAGTTGCTTCATCCAAAACCAAAATCCGGGGATCGCCCAGAAGAGCGCGGGCGATCGCAATTCGTTGTCGCTGGCCCCCAGACAAACTCGTTCCCCTTTCCCCCACAGGAGTTTGATAACCCAGCGGCATATCTTGAATAAAAGCGTGAGCTTCTGCTAACTTGGCCACTTCTATCGCCTGTTCCAAGCTTGCAGAAGCAGCATCGTTTCCGTTTTTATACAGCGTAATATTTTCCAAAATTGTTCCCGAAAACAAGAAACAATCTTGAGGAACAACACCCAATTGAACTCGCAGCGACTGCAAAGAAATGTGCCGAATATCGTGGCCGTCAATTGTCAGCCGCCCCTTTTCTGGATAATAGAAACCTTGCAGCAACTTTACCAAAGTGCTCTTACCGGAACCGCTGCGGCCGACAATTGCCACAGTTTCTCCAGCTTGCACCTCAAAGGAAATATTTTGCAGCGTATTGCGTTCCTCGTCCTGAGCATAACGGAAAGAAACATTGTCAAACTTGACGTTTCCCTGAATGCGAGGCAGCACCAGCATTGGCTTGTAAGGGCTTTCTTCAGGTTGGGCAGAGAATACATCATCCAAACGCTCGATCGAAACGAGCACTTCTTGAAACTCATCCCACAGTCCCACCACTGAAAGCACAGGAGAAATCACGCTCCCAATCATCATATTAAAAGCCACAAATTGACCGATCGTCAACTCGTCTTGAATCACCAGCATTGCCCCGTACCACAGCAAAGCCGTGCTCCCCAAAGTATTAATCCCACCCCCAATAACCTGCAAAGAATTTGCCAACTTCTGCCCGCGAAATTTAGCATTAATCATGCAGGTTAATTGGTCTTCCCAGCGCCAGCGCATTTCTCGCTCAGCAGCAGTTGCCTTAATCGTCGCCACCCCAGTAATCATTTCCACCAAAGATGAATTTTGCTTAGCACTTTCTGTAAAAATCTCCCGCGAAATTTTCCGCAGAAACGGAGTTGCCACTAAAGTCAAAATCACGATCGGTGGAATCAAAGCCAGCACCAACAAAGCCAGACGCCAGTTATAGTAAACCATCAGTCCGATATAAACCACAGCCATCAAAGCATCCAACCAAGCCGTAATAGCTTGGCGAGTCAAAAACGCCTGAATTTTTTGATTTTCCTGAACCCGCGTCAAAATATCGCCCACCTGACGAGATTCAAAAAACTTGATTGGCAAACTGAGAGTGTGACTGATAAAGCCGCTAATTAAAGTCAGGTCAATCCGGTTCGACAAATAATCCAGCAAATACTGTCTCGTTGCACCCAACAGCGTTCGCCAAACACTAAACAGCAGCAGTCCGATCGCAAAAACGTGCAGAGTGACTATGCTTTTGCTGACAACCACTTGGTCGAGAATTACTTGGGTAAATAGGGGAGTAACTAAACCAAATATTTGGAGCAACAAGGAGAGGAGAAGAATTTGGGCGATCGCAGCGCGGTAGGGCCAGACTATGCCAACAAAATTTTTAAGTTTGATGCCTTGATGTTCGGCACCGTGATTGCGGTATAGTTCCGCTGTCGGGTCTAAAATTAGGGCGTACCCAGTCCAATTTTCGGTAAAAGTTTGAATGCTCATCCACCGCTTGCCGGCAGCCGGATCAGCCACTAAAACCTGTTGATTTTTAAAGCGGTAAACTGCCACGTAGTGATTGCCTTGCCAGTGAGCAATCCAGGGATTTTGATTTCGCAGCGGAGTTAAAGAAGCTCGCACAGGACGGGTTTGAAATCCCATCCTTTCCGCTGCTTTTGCCAGACTCTTGAGCGACGCCCCGCTGCGGCCTATTTCTGCCAATTCGCGCAAGTAATTTAGGCTGAATTTTTTACCCCAATATTCGCTAATCATTGCTAAGCAAGTAGCTCCACAATCTGCTGCGCTCTGTTGTTGAATGAATGGGTGTCTGCTGGTCAACCAGCGCCGATGCTTGGGTTTGGGAAAGCTGATGATTCCTGCTGCGGGTTTTTGCTGAGCAACTGCGGTTAATTTTGATGGCTCGGTTTTTGAGGTAGAGCTGGCATCTTGGGGCGGCGTTACTAAGCTTAAAATTGGAGGTTTGCGGATGATTTTAGGGCGGGAATTGCTTTCGGAACTAATTGTGGCTTTAGCAATTTCCCACTGTTCGCTGCTAACCTGGTAAATTAGCAAGTCTGTTACGGCTATCCAGTTGCTTTTTACGTCTGAATTTTCCCAGTTACTGCCGATCATTGGCGGTGCTTGACCTTGAATTTGACCGCGGCGGAGCCAAAAATGATTTGTCGATTTTTGGCAGTGCTCAGCTAGGGAAACTCCGGCCGGAATTCGGCTTTCTTCTGTGTAAGGAAGTAAGTGCGGCCAAAGAATCTGTTGTTGGTGGGGAGCGAGCGATCGCAAATCTGTTTGTGTCTTGAAAAATATTAACCGCTGTCGCTCTTGAAATTCTTGCTGCAAGTGCTGTTGCAGTTGCGGGAATTCTTCTAAAATAAGCTGCATTGTGGTGGCCGCAATTCGACCGATTTGGCAAGTGCCAGCCGCAATTGCCCTGTAAGGCAGTCCGCTTTCAATAAATCGGTTATCTGTCCCAAATATTGCTCCGACTTCCAGTACCACCGCCGAAATTTCCTGCTGTTGAGACGCTTCTACCGCTAGCAGTCTGACTCTTCCCTCGCAAACTAAATAAAAATTGCGATCGCTCTGTTCTTTTTCAAGAAAATTGTTGCTATCTGATGTTTGATATTGAGTGATTTCATCTCCGAGCTGAAACTCGCAAATTTCACACGCTGTATTTAATTTCGCCACTAATGTCGGTTCTGCACCGACTTCCTCGAAAATTTTCTGAATAGCCGGGAAGTTTTCCAAGGCTTCTGGGGTTTGAAAAATGTGATTTTTAACCCCTAATTTTTTTTTCATAACTCACCCTGTCAAAAATTTGTTTCAAATTTTTTGAATGACAACTAACCCGGTTATGAGCAATTTTTATTGGTTTAGTTGCAATTTAGTTGGCTTAAAAACTGTTGGTCGATATGTCCGACTAACACCCCTTAGTTACGGCATCCCTTCAACGCCTTTAGGATATATAAAATTGCGTTTTTTCAGGATTGTGTGGTGATTACGTAAGTGTGGTTTTGGCTGGCTCTCAGTTTAACTTACAGAATCGTGATTTGGGCTACCTTTAAGGGCAATCTTTACCAAATCTTTATAAAGTTACCGTAATTATACGGAGATTTATGAAGATTATGTGAAGCTGGGGCAGGCAAATGTTGAGCCTGGCATACGTATATATACAGAGAAATTGACATTCAGGGTTCAAAAACCATCAATTTTTGACGATCGCTTCTGAAGTGCAGAGCTCGATCATTGTAAAGAAATATTGATGGCTCTTAGTTTGTAGCAGCAATTCAAGCAATGAATTCACCATCTAATCTCGGTATGTAACGAATTAAAGTAAAGTGGAAAATTCTGCTGTTGATAACGGCTTTCCATTTGGGGGTGACTTCTGTGAGGGCCCAAACCCATCACTATCGATACCCATCACTATCCGTCTAGACCCCGATTAAAAGTATCGGTTTTTCTGCTTAACGAATTTTGTGCGATCGCACTCAGTGTATTTGTTCTCCAAAAGCATGGAATAGTGTAGAATCCAACAACCAACTACTGCAAATGTCAGGGTCTAATCCGCCAACATCTTCTGTGCGGCTGTCCCTGGAACAAGTTCTCAAACATTTTTTTGGCTATGACTCTTTGATCCCGCGGCAGCAGGAAATTGTCGAAGCTGCTTTACAAAAACGGGATATGATTGTCATGCTGACGGGCAGTGGCAATTCTTTGTATTTTCAATAGTAGAGACTATTGATGGGAGGAAGGCTACTCTTCGGCACATCTTAGCCGTATCATCTGTTGTTTAGTTCACCCTACTTCATGCCCCTTCACCTGAGTTCGGCTCAATCAAGGCAACTGCTAGTAATTGACCAGCCTGCAGGTTACTCATTGCGACTTCCCAAATGCCTTTTGCACAATAGCTGTAAAAGTTAGGAACAGGCAGAAACAATGAAAGCTACTGGTAAGGTGTATACAATTGATTTGGCTGGAAATCAGTATCAAAGCCCTCGCTACTTGCAAAGTCGGGCCAGGATTAACTCCCTCATCGACCATTATATGTCATTGGAAGTTTTGAGCGATCGACTTTCCGATCTGCCCCAGCAATTTTCCGCCCCGCATCCCCGCCCTTGGGAGCCCATAGATTGGCAAGGAATCAATCGCAACCAAATTATTGGTGTCAAGCCAGAAATATTTTTACAAATTTTGGCAAGTGCGGCAGAAATTGAAGCTCCCATCCGCAGCTACGGTAGAGAAAGTTGGTGCTACTTACAGCATATTTACCCGCAAATGGCGCGGTTTATGGGAGGAATTTTTGATAACAACGGCAACATCTTAGAGATAGGTGTCTGGGAAAAAGAAGAACGCCAACATTGCCCGACATTTAGGAAAATTTACCAGCAACTTACAGCCGAAAAACTCCAAGTTAAACCGAACTCTGTGAATGGCTGTCAATCCACAGGTGACGCTTGGCAAGATACCTATAAACACGTGATTAGTCGCCTGAGTACCGAGTGGGGAGCTACTTCTGTTTATTTATGGTTAATGGTACACTCAACAGGAGCGTTGCAACAGGCAATTTCCCAGCCTTTACAGGATGAGATCAATCATTTGGCTAAGTTTTGGGGTTTCAGCCGCTGGGCATTCTCCCAGAGTTACTTCAATCAACTAAAAGGCTCTACCAAAAACCTGATTGCTTTGCTGAAACACCATCAGATTGAACGCACGCACGGCAATGATGTGTTTAATACTTCACTCAGTCTCAAACAGCTTTCTTTGGTGTTGGAATTGACTTTTACATTCACGCGAGTGATGGTGCGGCTGCGGCGCTGGAACCGCGAACTCAGTCGCAGTTATCTCAGACATTTGTTTGGTACTGCACCGATGGTTGATGCACCGCGCAAGGTCGCTTAAATCTGAGATATTGCACGAGTTTCATGAACAGGCTTTTCGGCCTGTTCCACTCATAGTTCAATTTTATTGTGGGGGTAAGGTTTGCCCTAAGCACCCAGCTATGTTAAAGTGCGGACATATCTACTGGTTTTAATCTTGAAGAATAGAGCGTATGAATCAAAGTTTAATGAATATGTAAACATCGCACTTCAGAGACAATTGAAATTAAAAGGTACTATAAATCATGCAAATTACGATCGACCTTCCCGACAATCTCCCCCTGACTGAAGCCGATGTGAGGATAGAATTGGCGATCGTACTTTATCAGCAACACAGCCTCAGTCTCGATCGAGCCGCTCAACTCGCTGTAATGTCTGTGGACGACTTCTACCAACTATTAATCAGCCGCCATATTGTCACCCCGCCCGCAGATCCCGATGACGAACCAGCGGAACTCGTCCTCGCCAGCCTCCGTAACTCCCTCCAGCAAATTAAAGAAGGCAAATTGCATCCTATTTCCGAACTGTGGGATGGCATTGATGAGTGACGACACACCCCAAATCCAGATTGTCTTTTCCGATGAGTTCAAAACACGACTTCGCACCTTAATTAAACGCTACCGCAGTATCCGCACCGACCTAAAACCACTACTTGATGAGCTACAGTCTGGCAACTTAATTGGCGACCAAATCCCCGGCACTGGCTACACCGTATTCAAAGTCCGCCTCAAAAACAGCGACATCCAAAAGGGTAAAAGTGGGGGCTACCGAGTTATCTATCAACTCAGGGGCGATACCTACATCTTACTTGTCGTTATCTACTCCAAGTCAGACCAAGAGGACATCCCAGCTAATCAAATTCGAGACATTATCGATCGCACTTAAAAGCCAATAAAAACCTAAAACTACCATAAATCATGCAAATTACGATCGCCCTTCCCGACTATCTGCCCCTGACTGAAGCCGATGTGAGGATAGAATTGGCGATCGTACTTTATCAGCAACACAGCCTCAGTCTCGATCGAGCCGCTCAACTCGCTGTAATTTCTGTGGACGACTTCTACCAACTATTAATCAGCCGCCATATCGTCACCCCGCCCGCAGATCCCGATGACGAACCAGCGGAACTCGTCCTCGCCAGCCTCCCTAACTGCCTCCCGGAAATTAAAGAAGGTAAATTGCATCCCATTTCCGAACTGTGGGAGGGGGTTATTGATCGGGTTTGAAAAAGCACCCAATTCATAATAATGCTACGATGGCACTTAAAGCAATTACTATCAACCTTGATAAATTCATGTATTTCTGTGCAACTATAAATTTCATCATCTTGTATCTCTAATTGTCCGAATAGATAATGGCAGGTTGGCAAACTGTCACGAGACTGCCAGATAGTTCTAAAATAGCTCTCATATTAAACTTGTAGCCAATAACTTTATCTGCACAAACCCTATGAACAGCACAGCATCTTACGTATCATCTCAAATCACCGATCGCGAACGCGCTAACCTCAGCCGCCTGATCGATTACAGTTCCATTCAATCGATACCCGAAATTTGGGCGATCGTCAAACAACAATTCGGTCAAACCGTCGCCCTCCACGACCCCCACAGCCAGCCCGAAATCAAACTCACCTACACCGACCTCTACCAGCAAATCCAGCAATTCGCCGCCGGCCTCCAAGCCCTAGGCATCGAACCAAATCCAGGAGAACCCATCCCTCCCCGCGTCGCCCTCTTCGCCGACAACAGCCCCCGCTGGCTGATAGCCGACCAAGGTATCATGATGGCCGGGGCCGCCAACGCCGTTCGAGGCGCCACCGCCGACCCCGAAGAACTCTTGTACATCATCCAAGACAGCGGCAGCACCGCCTTGGTAGTCGAAAACCTGGCATTACTGAAAAAACTGCAACACCGCCTCCCCGATTTACCCATTCAACTCATCGTCCTCCTCTCCGACGAAGAACCGGAAACCAGCCAAACCCTAAGCACAGTCAAATTTTCCCAAGTCATGACCACAGGGGCAAACCGTCCCCTCAAACCCACCAACCACAAGCCTCAAACCCTCGCCACCCTCCTCTACACCAGCGGCACCACCGGCAAACCCAAAGGCGTCATGCTGACTCACGGGAACCTGCTGCACCAACTCACCACCTTGGGCACAATTCTCCAGCCCGAAGCCGGCGAATCTGCCCTCAGCATTCTGCCGAGTTGGCACGCCTACGAACGCAGCGTCGAATACTTCCTGCTTTCCCAAGCATGCACGCAAATTTACACCAATATTCGCTATTTCAAACAAGACTTTAAAACTTACAAACCCCATTACATGGTAAGCGTTCCGCGCATCTGGGAATCGATTTACGAGGCCGTACAAAAGCAATTTCGGGAACAGCCACCTAACAAACAAAAATTGGTAAATTTCCTGTTATCTGCCAGCCAGCAATATATCGAGGCTCGCCGCATTTTTCAAGGATTAACTCTCAATTTAAAACCTGCTTCTGCTACTGAAAAACTAATCGCCCGCACCAAAAGCATTCTGTTGTCGCCCGTACACGCCCTCGCCGAAAAACTGGTTTACCAAAAAGTCAGGCAAGCTACAGGGGGACGCTTAAAATGGGCGATTAGCGGTGGCGGTTCTTTGGCCGCGCATATAGACAATTTCTTTGAAATAGCGAATATCGGTTTATTAGTGGGATATGGTTTAACCGAAACTTCGCCGGTTTTAACTGTGCGCCGCCCTTGGCACAATCTTAAAGGTTCCGCGGGACAGCCTCTAGCCCATACGGAAATTAAAATAGTAGACCCAGAAACCAGACAGCAACTGCCAACAGGCCAGCGCGGCTTAGTATTGGCGCGCGGGCCACAAATTATGCAGGGCTACTATCTTAATCCCCAAGCGACTGCCAAGGCGATCGACCCCGAAGGCTGGTTCGATACCGGCGATTTGGGCTGGCTGACACCGGGGAACGACTTAATCTTGACCGGGCGGGCCAAAGATACGATCGTCCTCACCAACGGCGAAAACATCGAACCTCAGCCCATAGAAGACGCCTGCGTCCGCAGCCCCTACATCGACCAAATTATGCTAGTAGGTCAAGACCAGAAATCCGTCGGCGCCTTAATTGTCCCCAATCCAGAAGCCGTGCAGAAATGGGCAGAAACTCAGAATCCCCCCTTACACGAAATTGACTGGAATAGCAAGACAATTCAAGATTTATTCCGTAAAGAATTGAACCGAGAGGTGCAAAATCGCCCTGGATACCGCGCGGACGATCGCATCGGCCCGTTCAGGTTGATTCAGGAGCCATTTTCGATCGAAAATGGAATGTTGACCCAGACCCTGAAAATTAAGCGCCCGGTTGTGACGCAACACTACCGCGATATGATTGACGGGATGTTTTGAAATATTCGCAGGACTTGGGGAATGGAAAAGAAAAATTTATCCCAACACCCGAGTCCTGAGTCCGAGTCCTCAGTCCTGGGCCATTAGTTCATATTTACCAACTAATGGCCCAAGACTAATGCCTAATTCCTAATTGACAAGCAACAACTTTATGGAACCACAATTACTCTTGAAGCGATCGATTAACGTTAAAGTCGTCGTTACTCCCCGCTGGAAAGAAGAAGCTCAACAGCAACTCCAAGCCCAAATCAACCAAATAGACTCTCAGCTACAACAGTTAGAAATGCAAGGGCAGCGGATGGTTTCAGAAATCAAACAGCAAAATCTACAGCCCCCAGGCCCGCAAGTACAGCAGCAAATAGAAAACATTCAAGTGCAGGTGAATCAAAGAAAAAGCGAACTGCTAGAACAGAAAAACCAAAACCTGCAACAGCTTCAGCAAGTGCAGGTGCTAGACCTCGAACAAGAAGTGAGTCAAGGTCAAATTGACGGCACGTTCACTGTCGGACTCGGAGAAAACTTGATTCAAAAAATGCAAGTAGAAATTCTCCTCCGCGACGGCATAGTCGAAGAAATTCGAGGTGATATTTAGAAATTGGTAAGTGGTAATTGGCGATCGGTAATTGGCAATTGATTTTGAGTCAACAGTCACACATCAAGACTTCGATAGACTGGCATAATAATAAATATTGCCGGTGGCCGGTCGCCAATTATCAATTGCCAAATACCGATTACCTATTACCTATTACCAACACACAAGGACTTTTTACAGATGATTCGCGAAGTTTTCATGCCAGCCCTGAGTTCGACAATGACAGAGGGCAAAATTGTTTCCTGGGTCAAATCCGCCGGAGACAAAGTAGAAAAAGGCGAAACGGTGGTAGTCGTTGAATCCGACAAAGCCGACATGGACGTGGAGTCTTTCTACGAAGGCTATTTAGCAATAATTATCGTACCTGCGGGCGAAGTTGCTCCGGTGGGGGCGGCAATAGCCCTCGTAGCAGAAACGGAAGCCGAAATCGCCACAGCTCAGCAGCAAGGAGCCGCCGCCCCAACCGCAGCCGCCGCCCCGGCTCCCAGCCCCGCTCCTGTGAGCGCAGCTACATCGTCAGCAGGTTTGCAGCAAAATGTCAGCCGCCAAAACGGCCGCAGCGTCGTTTCTCCCCGCGCTCGCAAGTTAGCCAAAGAGTTTAAAGTAGATTTGAATTCTATCAAAGGCAGCGGGCCCAACGGTCGCATTGTCGCAGAGGATGTGGAAGCAGCAGCCGGCAAAGCCCAACCCGCTCCGGTTCAGCAAGCGGTAACAGTCCCCGCAGCACCCGCACCGGCACCCGCAGCACCCGCCCCCGCAGCAGCCAAACCCGCCGCTGCACCAGTCCCGGCGATCGCACTTTCGGGCCAAAAAGTACCGATGAACGCGCTGCAAAATGCGGTAGTGCGGAATATGGAAGCAAGTTTGAGCGTGCCGTCTTTCCGCGTGGGTTACACAATTACTACTGATAATCTCGACAAACTCTACAAACAAATTAAGTCCAAGGGCGTCACGATGACGGCTATGCTGGCGAAGGCTGTAGCAGTAACTTTACAGAAACATCCTCTGCTGAATGCTTCTTATGTGGAGTCGGGAATTCAATACCGCGCTGATATTAATGTGGCGGTAGCGGTGGCGATGGATGGCGGTGGTTTGATTACGCCGGTGTTGCAAAATGCCGATCGCCTCGATATTTATTCGCTCTCGCGCACTTGGAAGGATTTAGTCGATCGCGCCCGCACCAAGCAGTTGAAGCCTGATGAGTACAGCACGGGAACTTTTACCCTTTCCAATTTGGGAATGTTTGGTGTAGACAAGTTTGACGCGATTTTGCCGCCGAATCAAGGCTCGATTTTGGCGATCGGTTCTTCGCGGCCACAAGTAGTGGCTAATGAAGATGGTTTGATGGGAGTGAAGCGCCAAATGCAGGTGAATATTACTTGCGATCACCGGATTATTTACGGTGCTGATGCGGCGTCTTTCTTGCAAGATTTAGCGAAATTGATTGAGACAAATCCTCAATCTTTGACGCTTTAGCGATCGTCTAAATTCCCCTTTTACTCTTATTGGCAGGAAAGGGGGATTTAGACTTAGCTTTTAATGAGATGTCTAATTTCGGAATGATTTAACCGCAGAGACCGCAGAGGACACAGAGGAAGAGAAGAGAGAGATGAATAATTCCGATACCAACGGATTTGATATTACTGGTTAATACAATGAAAGTGCAAGTTTTGTGTGTTCAACCTGCGATTGGCCATAATACTCACGAGGTTTTGGTGTCAGTTGGTACGGATACACACAAATTTATTTTTACAACAGAAGTCAATCAAGTTGGAACACATTTAGTTCAGACTACTCGCGGCGATTCCCTACGGGATAGCTGCGCTTCACGCACTTTTTCAGAGGTGTTCCGATTAAATCAGCGAGTAGCGATGAATGTGACAAATCTCGTGGTTAAATGCTACAATCATGAAACTATAAATCTTCCCGCAGATGTTGGCATTTTGGTCACTCCAGAAACAGCTTTATCAAAGCAAAAGCAATTTGAAAATAGCGGTTTAGCAGACACTGACTCGCAGCAATCAAAAGCAGTCGATCGAGAAACCCGTCAAAGGGCGATCGCGATTGTTGAGAAGTTATATCATGTCCGGTAGTATAACCATAATTAAGGCGCAACTTGGGGCCACCAATGGAAATTTGTCAAACCTCGAACTA
>NZ_JAUBOY010000053.1:0-83 GCF_036700465.1 Microcoleus sp. T3_A4
CACCAAGATTGTCTCTGGCAGTTACGACAAGACATTGCGGCTGTGGGATGCCAAAACCGGACAGCCGATTGGCAAGCTTTTGC